>JBEBDM010000282.1:0-11874 GCA_041156905.1 Actinomycetota bacterium
CGGGCCTCGGCGATCTGGAAGGCGTGCTGCCGCAGACGCGGATCGTCGGGGAGGTACACGTACGCCTTCTGGCTCGGCATGCCGCGCATCCACCGGACGAAGCGACCGACGGCCTGGCGGAAGAACAGTTCGGTCACCACGGTGCTGGCGTAGACGCCGACGCGCAGACGCGGGATGTCGACGCCCTCGCTGACCATGCGGACGGCGACGAGCCACGGCCGTGTGTCGGCGCTGAAGGCGGCGATCTTGCGACTCGCGTCGGGGTCGTCACTGATGACGATCTCGGCCTCGACCCCGAAGCGGAAACGGATCAGCCGGGCGATGTCGCGGGCGTGGTCCTGGTCCATCGCGATGGCGAGTGCGCCGGCGTCGGGTTGGTCGCGGCGGATGGCCATGAGTCGCTCGTGGGCTTGACCGATCACCACGGGGAGCCAGTCGCCCTCCATGCTCAGGGCGGCGCGCAAGCGCTGCGACTGCCCCTGACGGTCGAGTTCGTCGCGGAAGTTCGCCGACTGGATGGTGCCGTCGGGTGCGCTCCACTCCATGACGCCGTCGAAGCGCGGGAAGTACACCGGGCGGACGACGCCGCCGTCCTTCAGCGCGTCGGCATAGCCGTAGGTGTAGTCGGGCTGCGCCTCGCCGCCCTCGCCCGTCTCCTCGTAGCGGACGAACGGGATGCTCGCCGTGTCGCTGCGGAACGGGGTGCCGCTCAGGCAGAGCCGACGATGGGCGAGTTCGAAGGCGGTGCGCACTCCCGAACCCCACGCCCGTTCGTCGCCGGCGTGGTGGACCTCGTCGAGCACGACGAAGGCGTCGTCGCAGATGCCGCGCAGCTTCTTGGCCGTGTCGGCCGTGGAGACCTGTTGGTAGGTCGTGATGATCCCGTGGACGTCGCGGGCGATGCCGTCGGACGGCGACCAGTTGTGATCGAGGTGGAGGCCCATCCGATGGGCGGCGAGCGACCACTGGGTCTTGAGGTGCGTGGTAGGAGCGACCACCACGAGGCGGCGTCGGCGCTGGCTCAGCGCCCACCGTGCGCAGGCGAGGGCGAAGGTCGTCTTGCCGGCCCCGGGTGTGGCGACGGCGAGGAAATCGGGCTGTTCGCTGGCCGCGAACTTGTCGAATGCCTCCCTCTGCCAGGGCCGGAGCTGGATGCGATCGCTCATGGGGAGGACGAGTCTGCCCGCTCACGACCGCACATGCGCGCACCTCCCGGGAACGGTGTCCGGAGACGCTCCCGGGGTGCTCGGACGTGCCGTGTCCCGGCCCCGGAAGCGCTCCGCACGGGGCATCGGTAACCTCACGACATGGCCCACCACCCGGTGCTCGAGGGGTTCTCCCCGGCGGTGCGGGAGTGGTTCGCCACGGGATTCGCCGCCCCGACGCCGCCGCAGGTGCAGGGCTGGCCGAGCATCCGGACAGGGGAGCACACGCTCGTGTGTGCACCCACTGGTAGCGGCAAGACCCTGACGGCGTTCCTGAGCAGTCTCGACCGTCTGGTCACCTCCGAGGCCCCCGACCCGAAGGCCCGCACCCGGGTGCTGTACATCTCACCGCTACGCGCCCTCGCCTTCGACGTGGAGAAGAACCTCCGCTCGCCGCTGGTCGGGATCCGCCATGCCGCCGAACGACTCGGTACCCCGATCCACGAGGTCACCGTCGGGATGCGCACCGGCGACACGTCGGCGCGCGATCGACAGGCGTTGCAGCGCAGGCCCGTCGATCTCCTGATCACGACGCCCGAGAGCCTGTACCTGATGTTGACGAGCGAGGTCCGGCACACGCTGGTCAACGTCGACACGGTGATCATCGACGAGATCCACGCGCTCGCGTCCACCAAGCGCGGTGCTCATCTCATGCTGAGCCTCGAGCGCCTCGAGCGGATCACGGCATCGCCGCCCCAGCGCATCGGGCTCTCCGCCACCCAGCGTCCGTTGGAGGAGGTCGCCCACTTCCTCGGAGGGCACGGTGCCGACGGTGCGCGTCGTCCGGTGACGATCGTCGATGCCGGTGTCCGCAAGACGCTCGAGGTCGAGGTCGTCGTGCCGGTGGAGGACATGTCCGACATCGGTCAGCCTCTCCCGGTGGGCGAACTGCAGAGTGGTCCTGCGCACATGGCGCTCGCCGGTGGTCGCCGCAGCATCTGGCCGAGCATCTATCCGCAGGTGCTCGAGAAGGTGCTCGCCCACCGCAGCACGATCATTTTCTGCAACGCCCGACGGCAGGCCGAGCGGTTGGCGGCCCGGCTCAACGAGCTGGCGGCCGACAACGGCATCGAGCACGAACTGGTCAAGGCCCACCACGGCTCGCTCGCCCGTGAACAGCGCGTCGTGATCGAGGACGAACTCAAGCGCGGTGAGCTGCGCGCCATCGTGGCGACGAGCAGCCTCGAGCTCGGCATCGACATGGGTGCGGTCGACCTCGTGATCCAGGTCGAGTCACCGGGTGCCGTGTCGCGCGGGCTGCAGCGCGTGGGTCGTGCCGGCCACAGCGTGGGCGAGCCCAGCAAGGGCATCATCTTCCCGAAGCACCGTGGCGACCTGCTCGAGGCGGCGGTCGTGGCGCGCCGGATGGACGAGGGGCTCATCGAGCGGACCCGTTTCCTGCGCAACCCGCTCGACGTGCTCGCCCAGCAGGTGGTCGCCCACGTGGCGATGCACCCCGACTGCACCGTGACGGAACTCGCCGGGGTGGTGCGCGGGGCTGCTCCCTTCGCCGGTCTCTCCGACGAGTTGCTGCGATCGGTGCTCGATCTCCTGTCGGGTCTCTACCCGAGCGACGAGTTCGCCGAACTGCGACCGCGTCTCGTCTGGAACCGGATCGACAACACGCTCCGGGCACGCGACGGGGCCAAGCGTCTGGCGATCATGAGTGGTGGCACCATTCCCGACCGCGGGTTGTTCGGGGTGTTCCTCCCCGACGGGACTCGCGTCGGTGAACTCGACGAGGAGATGGTCTACGAGAGCCGGGCCGGCGAGACGTTCCTCCTCGGTGCGAGCACGTGGCGCATCGAGGACATCACGTTCGAGAGGGTCATTGTCACGCCGGCCCCCGGCGCGCCCGGGAAGATGCCCTTCTGGCACGGCGACCGCCCGGGCCGGCCGCTCGAGCTCGGTCGGGCGCTCGGCGAGTTCCACCGCGAGGCGCGGCGCCTCTCGACCGAGCAACTGATGCAGGGTTGGTCGCTCGATGCGTTCGCTGCGGGCAACGTGGCGCTGTACCTCTCGGAGCAGTCGGAGGCGACGGGAGTGGTCCCCGACGACCGCACCATCGTGGTCGAGCGGTTCCGTGACGAGATCGGCGACTGGCGCGTGTGCATCCTGAGCCCCTTCGGGACTCCGGTGCACGCGCCGTGGGCGATGGCGATCCGCCATCGGCTCAACGAGCGCTACGAGCGGCCGGTCGAGATCATGTGGACCGACGACGGCATCGTCCTTCGCCTGCCCGATGCCGTCGACGAACTGCCGCTCGACGATCTCGTGATCGACCCCGACGAGATCGATGCCCTCGTGACGGCAGGACTCCCGCAGACCTCACTGTTCGCCGCCCGGTTCCGCGAGTGCGCGGCACGAGCACTGCTCCTTCCCCGGCGTCGACCCGACCAGCGCACGCCGCTGTGGCAGCAGCGTCAGCGTGCCGCCGACCTGCTCTCCGTCGCGGCCAAGTACCCCGCGTTCCCGATGTTGCTGGAGACGACCCGTGAGTGCCTGCAGGACGTGTTCGACCTTCCCGGTCTGCGCGAGTTGCTCGGGCAGTTGCGGAGTCGGGCCGTACGTGTCGTGACGGTCGAGACCCCGTCGGCGTCGCCGTTCGCCCAGAGCCTCCTCTTCAACTGGATCGCCGCCTACATGTACGAGGGCGACGCCCCGCTGGCCGAACGCCGGGCGGCGGCGCTGTCGCTCGACCGCGACCTGTTGCGCGAGCTGCTCGGGAGCGAGGAACTCCGCGAACTGCTCGACCCGGCTGCGTTGGCCGACCTCGAGCTCGAGCTGCAGCACCTCGCCGAGGGCCGTCGGGCGCGCAGCGCCGACGAGCTGCACGACGTGCTGCGGCGGTTGGGTGATCTCTCGGCCAGCGAGGTCGATCTCCGTTGCGAGGGGAGCGATGCCAGGGAGTGGATCGCCCTGCTGGTGCGTGAACGGCGCGCCGTGGAGGTCGCCGTGGCGGGTGAGCAGCGGTTCATCGCCGCCGAGGACGCGGCGCGCTATCGCGATGCCCTCGGGTGTGCGCTGCCCGTGGGCCTGCCGCGTGCGTTCACCGAGCCGGTGGACGATCCGCTCGGACCGCTCGCGTTGCTCGTGGGGCGATACGCCCGCACCCGGGGTCCGTTCACCGAGGCCGAGACAGCGGGCAGGTTCGGCGTCGGGGTCGACCGCGTCGGTGACGCACTCGTGCGCCTGGAGCGTGCTGGCCGGGTCAGCCGTGGTGAGTTCCGTCCGCACGGTCATGGCAGTGAGTGGTGCGACGACGAGGTACTCCGCCAACTGCGCCGCCGTTCGCTGGCCGCCCTGCGTCGTGACGTCGAACCGGTCGAGCCGCCGGCGTTCGCCCGGTTCCTGTCGGCGTGGGCAGGAGTGCGAGGTGCCTCGGCCCGTGACCGGCGCGGCGTCGACGCCCTCGTCGAGGTGCTCGGGAGCCTCCAGGGTGCGGCACTCCCTGCCGGAGCACTGGAGCGCGACATCCTCCCTGCCCGGTTGCCCGGGTATCGACCGTCCGACCTCGACGCGCTCACGACGAGCGGCGAGGTCGTGTGGGTCGGTGCCGGTGCGCTCGGCCAGTCGGACGGTCGCGTGCGGCTCTACTTCGCCGACCAGGTCGATCTCCTCGCGCCGGCGTGGGAGACGCCCGAGCCCGTGGCCGGTGGCCTCCACGACCTGCTGCGCTCGTTCCTCGCCGAGCGTGGTGCGAGCTTCTGGAACGCGCTGCGCGCCGCCGATCCGCACTCGACCGATGCGGAGGTCCTCGCTGCCCTCTGGGATCTCGTGTGGTCGGGTGAGGTGACGAGCGACTCGCTCGCCCCGCTCCGTTCGTTCCTGTCGTCGAAGGGTGTGGGTTCAACGTCGGCCCGACCTGCCGGTCGCCCGCGGCCGGGTCGGCTGACACGGCTCGGACCGCCGCTCGGTGCCGGGCGCTGGAGCCTCGTGCCGCGTCCGTCGGAGCCGGGAGCGCCGCTGACCACCACGACTGCGCACGCAGTCGCCGCCCAACTGCTCGAGCGATGCGGTGTGGTGACGCGAGAGGGAGTGCTCGCCGACGGGGTGCGTGGTGGGTTCGCCGCTGTCTATCCGGTGTTGAAGGCGATGGAGGAGCGCGGGCAGGTCCGTCGCGGCTACTTCGTCAGCGGCCTCGGTGCGGCCCAGTTCGCCCTGCCTGGTGCGGTCGATCGACTTCGTGTGCCGATGCCGTCCGACGTGACGGGTGCCGAGAGGGGCGAGCCGGTGGTGCTCGCCGCCACCGATCCCGCCCAGCCGTACGGCTCGGTCCTCGAGTGGCCCGGTGCGGCCGGACGGGCGACGCGCACGGCGACCGCGGTCGTGGTCCTACGCGACGGCGTGCCGTTGGCGTGGCTCGACCGACGGGGTCACCACCTCGTCACCTTCGAGGGCACTGCTGCTGACGGATCATGGGCGGTCGCCCTCGCCGGGCTGGTGGCCGGCCACCGCGTGCGGTCGCTCGAGATCCGCAAGGTCGACGGCAACGCGGTCGACCCGACGTCACCGGTGGCGGAGCTCCTCCGCTCGGCCGGATTCATCGACGGCTACCGCGGTCTCACGTTGCGCCCCTGACACCGGGACCGCGACGTTGGGGCGCGGTGGGTGGGGCGTCAGGTGCGGTGTGCGACGCGCAGGCCGGCCCAGGCGAGGTCGGCCATCTGGCGGGCGACGAGGTCGGGGTCGAAGGGGTCACCGAGCTCGACGAGGTGACGGCTCACGCCCTCGACCATCCCGACGAGCCCGACGGCGAGCCGTCGCTGGTGGTCGGGGTCGATGTCGGCGGCGATCAGCGGGGCGATCGAGGCGGCCATCGAATCGGTGATCCGGCGGATGACGGCCGTGCTCTCCTCGTCGCGGGCAGCGCGTGACCCGAAGAGCAGCACGAAGGCGTCGTGGTCGTCGGCGACCCAGCGGAAGTAGGCGCGCATGCTGAGCTCGGTCATCTGCTTGCCGTCCTGGGCACTGGCGACGGCGCGCGAGAAACGATCCTGCAGTCGGCTCCCGGCCTCCTCGAGCAGGGCGACGTAGAGCTCCTGCTTGGAGTCGAAGTGCTGGTAGAGCACGGGCTTGGTGACGCCGGCGGCGTCGGCGACGTCGTTCATCGACGCCTCGTGGAAGCCGAAGCGGGCGAAAACGGCGACAGCGACCTCGAGGATCTGCTCACGTCGAGCAGAGGCAGGGAGGCGGACGCTCATGGTGACCAGAGGGTAACTGCCACCCGACCCGTTCGGTGCCGGTGGCCCGTGTGACTGCTGTAGGCCGTGTGGCCCGTGGACGTCACGTGTCGGAAGGGGGCGTCACAGGCCGCGGGCGCGGTCGTCCTTCTCGGCGGCCTTCACCGCATAGCCGAGGACGATGGCCGGGGCGAGCAACACCGAGCCGATCACCAGCGAACCGATCACCACACCCGAGACGAGCGGGGTGAAGCTGACGGCAAAGCCGATCACGAAGGTGGCGATGGCCAGTGCGTAGAACAGGTAGCCGATGCGATTGGCGAGCAGCGTGTAGCGGGCGACCTTGGCGCGTCGGGCTCGGACGGGGTCGTGGGGCGTGGTCATGGGGCTCACAGTCCGGGTGGCAGGAGGCGTGCCACGTTCTCGAAGAAGAAGTACAGCACGACGACGAACGGAACGATTCCCGCCAGGTAGCAGACGTAGAGCCGTCGGACCGACCGGCCCGCCCAGTACGACCCGATCGCGACCAGCGCCAGCAGCAGGCCCCATCCGAGGACGTGAGGCCACGCGGCGGAATCGTGGAACCAGCCGTTGGTGAAGGCATCGCCCTCGGCAGGCCCGTCGGTGAGGCCGTCGAGGCCGGTCCCGGGCTCCGACGTGCCGGGTCCGGTCGGCGCAGGTCCGGTCGTCTCGCTGGGGAGCTCGGCCGTGGTCGTCGTGACGTCGGGTGCGGTGGTGCTGGTCGCCGACGACGGCTGCATCACGAGACTGCTCTGCTCGGGGACGATCTCGGCGTGGACGATGAGCCGCTGCTTGGTGCTGAACGCCGGGTGACAGGTGGCCAGGACCAGGGTCGCCTTGGTGGTGTCGGTGGTCGGGATGACCTTGCTGTACTCGTTGGGGAGCACGATCTCGGTGCCGGTGGCGACGTAGGTGAAGATCCCATCGAGGGTCGTGATCTCGATGAGGTCGCCGGGCTCCACGAGGTCGAGACGACGGAAGGGCTCGCCGTGGGTGGTGCGGTGACCGGCGATGGCCGCGTTGCCGTACTGGCCCGGCATGGGCGACTCGGGGAAGTGGCCGGGCCCGTCCTCGAGGGCTGCCGAGGTGACCCCCTCGACCACGGTCCAGTCGAGATCGATCGACTCGATGCGGAGCCGGGCGATCGGGGTTCCGAGGGGGATCTCGCCGACGTAGGGAGCCACGGGCAGGGTCGACGAGGTCGAGGACGTCGGCCCGGTGGTGGTGGCCGTGGTCGTCTCGGGGGCGACCGTCGTGGTGGTCGTGGTGCCGGTGGTGGCGAGGGCCTCGGCGAACTGCTGGTCGAGACGGTCCTGGGCCTGGGCCGTGCGGATGCCGGTGCCCCACAGCTGGTAGGCGACGAAGGCGAACACCATCATGCCGAGCACGATCATCGTGCGGCCGACGAGTCCGACTCCCCAACGCCAGTCGCGGGGCTGTCGGGGCCGCTCGAAGTAGGGCACCCTGCGCCGGTCACCTGTCACCTGCCCGACGCTATCGGGGGCACGACGAGGGCGGGATTCACCGCTGCCGTTAGCGTGTCGCTCGTGGCTCACACGCTGACGGCAGCGGTCGTCGAACTCCGCCGGGTCGTGGCCGTCCAGGGCGGCTTCCCCGTGCTGGCCGGGGCCGACCTCGCCGTCTCCCGTGGGGAGATCGTGCTGCTCCGTGGGCCCAACGGTGCCGGCAAGACGTCACTGCTGCGGATGTGCGCCGGTCTGCTGCCGGTCGAGCGCGGCGAGGCTCGCGTCCTCGGCCACGACCTCACCGTCGACCGGGTGTCGGTGCGACGCCAGGTGGGTCTGCTGGGGCATGCGAACGGCCTCTACGCCGACCTCTCCGTGGCCGACAACGTGGCGTTCTGGGGAGCGACCGTCGGGGCGAGTGCCGCCGAGATCGATGCGTCGTTGCGACGCATGGGCCTCGCCGACCGCCTGCGCGACGTACGCGTCGGTGCGCTGAGCGCGGGCCAGCGGCGACGCACGGCCTTGGCCTGTCTCGTCGCCCGCCGTGCCGAACTCTGGTTGCTCGACGAGCCTCACGCCGGGCTCGACGCCGCGGGCCGCGACGACCTCGATGCCACGCTGCGCGAGGCAGCGGCGGCTGGTGCGACGGTGCTGGTGGCGAGCCACGAACTCGAGAGAGCCGGGGCGCTCGCGACTCGCGTCGTGGAGGTCGTCGGCGGTCTGGTGCGCGATCCCGCGGTCGGTGACGGGGGCCCGGCATGAGCCTCTTCGCCGTCGCCCGTCTCATCGCGGCCAAGGACCTGCGCATCGAGTGGCGCAGCCGCGTCGTGCTGCACCAGGTCGTGCCGTTCTCGGGGCTGGTGATGGTCCTGTTCGCGTTCGCCCTCGACAACGACGCCACCCTCACCCGCGTCGCGCCGGGACTCGTCTGGCTGGCGTCGATGTTCAGCATGCTCGTGGTGGTGCAGCGGTCCTTCGCCGTGGAGGCCGCCGACGGCGCCCTCGACGCCCTGCGCGTGGCAGGAGTGCGTCCCGACGGGATCTTCCTCGGGAAGTCGCTGGCCCTGGCCGCACAGCTCGCCGTCCTCGAGGTGATCCTGCTCCTGGCGGCCGTCGTGCTCTACAAGGCCGACGTCGGCGCCGGTTCGGTCCCGCTGCTCCTGGCGACCTTCGTGGCCGCGACCCTCGGGCTCGCCTTCGTCGGTACGCTCTACGGTGGTCTCGCCTCGGGCGCCTCAGGTCGCGAAACTCTGCTTCCGCTCCTGATGCTCCCCGTGGTGGCACCCGTTCTCATCGGAGCGACTCGAGCGACGGAAGCGGCGCTCGGCACCAATGGGGCGTCGAGCAACGAGGGTTGGCCGTGGGTCGGGCTGATGGTCCTGTTCGGTGTCCTCTTCGGGGCCGGCGGCACCCTGGCGTTCGGTTCGTTGGTCGACGAGTAGGAAAGAAGCCCACGATGACCTCCCCCGCACCCTCCTCCTCGACAGAGACGACCGCGACGTCGGTGCCGCGTCGACCCACCGGGACGACGTTCAGCCGCTGGCTCGGCATCGCCGCCCTCGTCGGCATGACGTGGCTCGTGGTGTTCGGCCTGCTGCTGTCGCCTGACGACGACCTACAGAAGAAGGGTGTGCGGATCCTGTACATCCACGTGCCCTCGGCATGGCTGGCCTATCTCGCCTTCGTCGTGACCGGGATCGCGAGCGCGGGGTACCTGTTCAAGCGGACCCGCAGCCTGATCTGGGACCGCATCGCCGGGGCGAGTGCCGAGGTCGGCGTCCTGTTCATGGCGATCACCCTCGTCACCGGGAGCCTGTGGGGTCGCATCAGCTGGGGCACCTACTGGACCTGGGACTCGCGCCTCACCACGACGGCGTTCCTCTTCATCACCTACGTCGGTTACCTCGCAGTCCGCGACCTCGGTGGCTCGCACCACCAGCGCGCCAAGCGCAGCGCCGTGCTCGCGTTGCTCGCGGTCCTCGAGATCCCACTCGTGCACTTCAGCGTCCGCTGGTGGCGTCCGCTCCACCAGCAGGAGAGCGTCGCAGAGGGCAAGCTCGACGACCTGATGCTGTTCAGCCTCTTCGTCGGCATCGTCTCGTTCACGTTGCTGTACGTGTGGCTCGTGCTCCACCGTCAGCGTGTGCTGGCGATGGCCGACGCCGTCGACGACAAGGGACTCGACGGAGCGCTCGCCGCCCGTCGTGCCGAGCAGGAGGTCGCCCGATGAACCAGTGGCCCTACGTCCTGATCAGTTACGCGCTGTCCCTCGGAGGGATCGCGACCTACACCTGGCGCATGCTCCGTCGGGCGCGGTCGATGGCGTCGAAGGTGACCGAGGAGGATCGTCCGTGGACCTGAGCCCCCGTGAGTCGGTGCCCACCGCCAAGGGCAGTGGACGCAAGAAGCCGCTCGCCGCGTACCTCGTGCTCGCGATCGCGGTGGTCGTGGGTGGTGTCGTGGTCACCAAGTTCCTGACGTCGGCCGTCGACTACTACTGCAACGTCGACGAGGTGGCGATCAAGGACGGCTGCGACCCCGGTCGCACGATCCGCATCCAGGGTGTCGTCGAGAAGGGCTCGGTCGACTCGACCGAGGGCTCGGCCACCGGCGTGACGAACTTCGTCATCGAGTACAACGGCGCGACGATGCCCGTACAGCTCTCGGTCCAGCCGACGGGTCTGTTCCAGGAATGCATCCCCGTGGTGGTCCGCGGGATCGTGACCGACACCGGTGACGGCTACGTGTTCGAGGGTGACGAGGTCATCGTCAAGCACGACAACGAGTACGACGCGGAGAACGCCGATCGGGTCGAGAAGGCCAACGAGGAGGCAGCGGCGTGCTCGCGGCTGGAGGGGTGAACGGCTCTCTCGGGCACTCGGCCCTCATCATCGGTTTCGCGTCGTCGCTGTTCGGTGCGTTCGGCCTCGCGGTCGCCACCCTCAAGCGTGACGGTCGTCTGCTCCGTACTGTGCGGCCGTACGGGTGGATGTCACTCGGCGCTGCGGTGCTCGCGATCGTGGTGATGGAGCGGGCGCTGATCACCCGCGACTGGAGCATCGCCTACGTCCAGGACGTCGGGTCGAAGGACACGCCGGCCCTGTTCAACTTCACGGCGCTGTGGAGCGCCCTCGAGGGCAGCATCCTGCTCTGGCTCGGCCTGCTGGCGGCGTACACGGCGATCGTGCTGCACCGTTACCGCGCCCGTCTCTCCGACCCCCTCGTCGCGTGGGCGGGCGTCACCATGCTGCTGGTGACGGCGTTCTTCTTCTTCCTGTCGCTCGGTCCGGCCGACGCCTTCCGCGCCGCAGGCCCGCCGAACTTCGACCGTTGTTGCACCGGCCCGAACCCGCTTCTGCAGAACCACATCCTCGTGCTGTTCCACCCGCCGATCCTGTACCTCGGCTACGTCGGGTTCACGGTGCCGTTCGCCTTCGCGATCGGGGCGCTCGTCACCGGCCGTGTCGGTGAGGGTTGGCTCGTCGAGACCCGCCGCTGGGCCCTCTACGCGTGGGGCTTCCTGACCCTGGGCATCGTGCTCGGGAGCTGGTGGGCCTACGAGGTCCTCGGGTGGGGTGGCGTGTGGGCCTGGGACCCGGTCGAGAACGCCAGCTTCCTCCCGTGGCTCACGGGAACCGCGTACATCCACTCCGTGATGGTCCAGGAGCGGCGCGGGATGCTGCGCGTCTGGAACCTCAGCCTGCTCGTGGCGACCTTCTCGCTGACCATCCTCGGCACGTTCCTCACGCGCAGCGGCGTGATCGACAGCGTGCACGCCTTCAGCAACTCCGACATCGGTCCGTACCTGCTCGGTGCGTTCGGCGTGATCGTGGCGGTGTCGCTCGGCCTGATCGCGTGGCGCGGCGACCGGCTCCGTTCGCCGGGCGCGATCGACTCCGCGGTGTCGCGTGAGGGTGCATTCCTTGCGAACAACGTGATCTTCACCCTGTTCGCGTTCGTGATCCTCCTCGGCACGGTGTTCCCGCTCATCGTCGAGGC
>JBEBDM010000283.1:0-5030 GCA_041156905.1 Actinomycetota bacterium
CCGGCGAGTTCGAAGGTGACCCGGTCACCGTGTCGGTCCTCCCCGAACCGATCAACTCGTTCATCCACCAGTTGGCGTTCGACACCCCGGCAGGGTCGGCCGACCCGACGTGCGTCGTGAGCGTGGGTCGGGTCGAGTTCGACGACGACGAGGGCTCACGCCGTCGGGCGATCGGCCTCCGCCGGGGCAACGCGTCGCTCGTCGTTTGGGTCACCGACCCGCTGGCCGATCGGTGGGGTGCCGAGGTCGTGAAGGGGATCGACGCAGCGGACGTCGAACTGATCGGCCACGACGAGACCGAGTGGCTCGTGCGTTCGTACGGCGTCGACGTGCGCATCACCCTCCACCACGGACACCCCGACCACGTGCGCATCGCGTCGGCCGTCTGGACCGGGATTGACGAGTCGTTCGAGTTGCTCCACGAGATCAACCAGCTCAACAGCGCCTCGACCGGACCGCGCTTCGTGGTCGCCGACGGCGACGTCTGGGTGGTGGCCGACATCCCGTGTCACGACAGGAACCAGATCGCACCCTCGGTCACCCGCGTCGTCGACGACATCGTCACCCAGACACGCCGCTACGCACCGCTGCTCGGGGCGCTGGTCATCTGATCCGTCGTCGCTCGAACGAGCGGCGACGGCGGTGCACCAGAGGTCAGGCCGAGACCGACAGCCGGGCGATCGCCTGTGCGACGTCGGCGGCCGGCGGGTTGACCATCGAGATCGTCTCCTCACCGCGGCGAACCGCCACGGTGGGGACGGTCTCGTTGCCGCGGGCCACCGAGCGCACGAACTCCGCCGCCTCGGGGTGCTCCCAGATGTCGACCGACTCGTAGTCGATCGTCGACTCGTCGAGCCCGCGGAACAGACGCGAGCAGAACGGACATCCCGGCCGCCAGTAGACGGTCACGACGGGGGTGGGGGACTCGGCAGACATCGAGGGCGACAACCACCCTGCTGTCCTCCGCATTCCCGTCCGGGGTCCATCACGGTGGGCGCCGTGGCGCTCTGGGCAGCGACCACGCACGGACCCGTCCGCACGTACACCATTCCTGCAACACGTCACATCGCGAGACGGTCGTTGCGTATCATGACTGACAGCACATGACGAGTGGCCTTCTCGCAAGGCCCGGCAACCTGGGGTGGACATCCCAAGGTGCCTCTCGTCCACGGCGATCCGTGGACGACATGCGGCTCCGCACGACACCGGTCACGGTGACACGGCGGCGCAACGAAGTGTCCGGGTGACCGGGTCGGATCCTCCGAACCGGTCGAGGCGTTCCCGAGCTCTCCACGACCGCTCGACATGTGCTCCTGACACAGAAGGAGACACCATGATCCGCCCCCGCTCGCGCCGTACCCCCGGCGACACGCCCGACCCCCGCCATGTCGCCCCGGTGGACGACACCCACTGGGACACCGCCAGGTGGGTACCCACCGCGGCCTACCCCTCGAACGAGTACCTCTCGACGATCTACGGCTGCGGCTCGCTCGACGCACTGTTCGTGCACGGCGCCGACCGCATCACGTGCCCGTTCCCGCAGGCTCCACAACGCAAGAACGAGGCGCGTCCGAAGGGCCTGTTCACACACGAACTGACCTCGTCGGCCGCCCGACTCACCTTCGTCGACCCCCGGGTGCTCCACGGCAGTCAGTCGTGGATCCTGCGACAGCACGTCGGCTACTACCTGACCGAGCGCTGGGAGCTGACCGGGATCCCCTCCGCCGAGGACACGCCCGGCAACCGCTTCCCGACCGTGGTCGAGGACGCCGCCGGACGGCTCGTCATCGTCGCCGGGCACCACCGTGCGGCGGCGGCCCTGATCCGCGGCGTGGGACTCCTGTGCCGGCTCGTCTCGCACGACGACCGGCTCGGACTCACGGCCGACAAGGCCGTGGCCTTCGCTCCCCGAATCTTGTGGGGCACGTCGTCGCGGCTGCCCCACGTGACGGCGAGCACCGCAGCAGAGATCATCCGCTTGGTCTCCCAGAAGAGTCGGGTCCTCTGCGAGTCACGGGACGAGGCGATCAAGGCCACCCTGTGGTTCCATCCCGGCCTCGACGCAGCACACTTCGGTCTGCTCGAGGGCGACACGCTCCCGGATCCGACGGTCAGCCTCGTCCCCGGTCAGTTCTCGGCGTTCCAGCCGATCGTCGACGTCGTCGGGAAGTACCTGCTGTGCACCGACTGCGGCGGTCTCGTCTCTCCGAACTGCCATTTCCACGACGCTCCCGACGTCTGCAGTTGCATGCCCGATCCGCCCGGCTACGACCGTGAGGCCCTCATGCCCTGCACGCTGTGCCAGTCGTGCCGACTCGTGGTGGTGAGCGGCCACTACCGACTCCGGACGGTGGTGTGCAGTCGGTGCCGCACGATGACCAACGCCGTGAACCGCGAGCTCGGTGTCCAGGTGTTCCCGCAGGGGATCCACTCGATGGTCAACGGGAGCGGGAGCATCTCCACCGACCCCGAGCGCACCCCCGACCTCGAGGCTGCCATCGACGCGTTCGCCGCCTCGCTGACGGGAATGTTCAGTTCCGTCCAGCGGTGGCACGACTGGTCGAAGGACCTTCTGGTTGAGCGTCTCCGAGCTCTCGACATTCCTATCCGAAAGCTGATCCCGCTGGACATCTACCTGAACGCCTGCGCGAGTGCAGGCCTCACGGCAGCGTCGGGTTTCCACGAGTTGATCGAGCGTGCGGCCACCGACATGCCGCCCTATGCCGGCGAACTCCGGGCGGTGCGCAACGAGTTGCTGAAGGCCCCGTCATGAGCAATCCGACCGGCACCGTCACACCTGAGGGGGTTGGGTGCGTTCAGGGGGTTACCGAGCAGGCAGACCGCCCGCTCCGGACGAAAGGACACCCCATGAACAGCCCCATCACCCCCACCACGAACGACGAGATCCGCCTCATGATCCAGGAGGCCGTGCGGTCCGGCGCCCGTTCGGCGCACCGTCGCCCCACCGCAGCGCAGCGCGCGGCACACATCGCCCAGCAGGTGCAGTCGGCGTGGCCCTCGAGCCCTGTCGACTGGCACCGCCGGGCCTGCCCCGTCGGCCACCGCATCATCCTGTGCGGCGATCTCGGTGACACCACCGACGAGATGCGAGAACGTCTCGTCGAGTGGCAGGCACTCGGGGTCACCCACATCATCGACGTCCGCATCGAGGCCGACGACAGCGGTTTCGTGAGCCGGCACGCACCCTCCATGGGCTACACGTGGATCGGCGTCGACGACGACGGCGGGCACCAGCCCGACGAGTGGTTCGAGCGTGGCGTGGCCGCTGCCCGGGCGGCTCTGGAGCAGACCGACGGGTTCGTCCTCGTGCACTGCCACATGGGCGTGAACCGCGGCCCGTCGATGGGATACGCGATCAAGCTGGCCCTGGGGGCCGACCCGATCGCCTCCCTCGACGACATCCGTGCGGGCCGGCCGATCGCGGCGATCCTCTACGCCGAGGACGCCCTCGACTGGTGGGGTCGCACCACGGGTACGGACGTCCCGATGGACCGTCTTGTGGACTGGTTCGAGCAGAACCCGGTCGACGTCGGATGGATCGTCAGCCGCATCGCCCGGCGTCGTTACGAATGATGTACGCACACCGTGTCGGATCGAATGACACGGGTGCTATTCTCCCTTTCCCCCCGAACGACGACTGGCCCATGCCGGCGTCGTCGGAGGACACAGGGGATCTCATTCCCCGGCCCACGGCGGGCGTCCGGCGAGCAGCACTCCTCTCCGGCCTCCCCACCGAGGATCACCGGGGACGTACGTGGCGGCTCTCGAGGCGAGAGCGAGAGACGCCGGACAACACGACGCATCGACGGTGCGACCAGACCGACATCAGCCGGGCGACCACGGGTGGATTCCCGTGGTGCCCGGCTCGCCGGGGCTCTCGGACCGTTGAACGCAACCACACACACGACCTCCGCGGGGAACCGCGGTCGTCGTCGACCTCACGACCCCGGCGGGCCACCACCCGCCGGAACACAGCAACGACCCCCGAACCCGACATCCACGGGGCCTCAGGCCGATCCGACCGATCGCTCGAGGGCCCGAGCACCTGACGAACTGACCAGTAACCCATCACGACCCGGCGAGGAGCCATCATCAACACGAACCACGACCACGACGACATCCTCCGCCCGACCGCCGACACCGGCTGGACGGGCCCCACCCTCCCCCGACCGACGACCGCGACCAACCGGTCGGCACGCCGTTCCGGTACCGGCCGACGGCTCCAGGGCTCGGCCGGCCCGATCGTCGGGTCGGCCCTCACCAGCGACACCGTCCGCCGCCGCCGCGCCAAGGAGTCCCGCGCCGCCATGGCCGCCGGGCTGCCGCTCCCGCAGTCGGCCCTGTCGAGCCTCGCCGAGCTGCGCTCCGACTACACCTCCGAGGTCAGCCGCTGGCTGGTGCGCTTCCTGGCTCCCCACGCCCGGGGCAACGAGCTCGACGACATCATCGGCCGCGAGAGCAGCGAGTTGTGCGAGAAGCTCGATGCGACGATGACGGCGTACCCCGACCCGCGTGCCTATGCGCTCACCCGCACCTACGGCCAGCGTGCCGTGCTCGACTGGCGTCGGCGCGAACGGGTCCAGCGCTGCGAGGGTGCCGAGATCGCGTTCGACGACCACGGGCACCGCACCAAGGGCAACTACGTCGACTCCTTCGACACCGTGGCCCTCCGCAACGACAACGACGACGTCGTCACCCTCTACGACCTCTTCGTCGCCGAGGCCTTCGACCTCGAGATCGCGGTCGACGAGATGGTGCTCGATCGCATCGACCGGGCCGCCTTCATGGCCGACGTGCGCACCGCAGCCCTCGGGCTGCTGACCGAGAGCGAGCGTCGGGCCCTCGAGCTCGTCGTGGAACGCGGCCTCCAGGTCATCGAGGCAGCCGCCGAGGCCGGGGTCACCCGCGAGACGATGGGCCGCCAGCGCGACCGCGCCATCGACAAGATCCGTGGCGCGTTCGTGGCCCGACGCTGAGCGCCGGGCCACGGGTACACCACCTCCGAGAGG
>JBEBDM010000284.1:0-6109 GCA_041156905.1 Actinomycetota bacterium
CGGCGGTGGCCTGACCGGCACCGTTGCCGACTACGTGCGGTTCTGCGAGATGCTGCGCCGAGGCGGCGAGCTCGACGGTCACCGGGTGATCGGCCCGCGCACGATCGAGCTGATGCGCGCCAACCACCTGCCGGGTGGGCGCGATCTCGCGGCGTGCGACGTCGACCTGCAGGGCGAGTACAACAGCGCCGGCGTCGGCTTCGGCCTCGGCTTCGCCAGCACGATCGACCCGGTGCGCGCCGGCCGACCGAACCGCGGCGACTTCTACTGGGGTGGCGCGGCCTCGACCGTGTTCTGGGTCGACCCCGTGGAGGACCTCGTCGTGGTGTTCATGACGCAGTTGATGCCGAGCAGCACCCACGACTTCCGCGGCGACCTCCGCAACCTCGTCTACAGCGCCCTCGTCGACTGATCGCCATCCGTTGCCACGCCGACGTCATGTCGCGACGACACCTGGTGTCGTTCTGGCATGACGTCGCTGGGTTGATGGCCTGATCAGGCGACCCGACTCGAGAGCAACTCGGCAAGCAGCGACTCGGCGAGGTCGCGCAGCGCCCCGGCCGTGAGGGGCATCGGCCCCCACTCGGGGGCATCAGGCGCCGCGACGGTCGTCGTCGGCCAACCCGTCGTTGCGAGGCGCGTGTGCGCTCCATACGCACTGACCCGCACCGTCGTTCCATCGGGGGCCACGGCGAGGACGACACCGATGTGGGGGCCGATCGACATCAGCGTCGACGCACCGTCGGGGGTCGGCGTCCCTTCCAAGGGCAGCGCACCCCACGAGGTGGCGGCCTCGAGGCGCCACGCCGTGATCACCACGTCCTCGTCGCCGCGGGTGAACTCCGCGTAGTGGTGGGTCGCACATCCGCCTGGCTCACGGGCGAGATCGCGACCCGAACCGATGAACCCCTCTGCCGGGTCGCCGAGCGAGATCATCGCTCCCTGCGCCGCTGCCACGAACGCCTCACCCTCCGGCGTGCTCACCGGCTCACCCGAGAGGCCGAGCCACCCCGTGCCCGTGCCCGGATACCACTGCGTCGCCTCGGCCGTCAGGGTTCCTGCCTCGTCGACGCAACCCGTGTCGCTCGAGCCACTGACCTCGGGCACCGTCCCAGCGGGCGTCACCGACTCGCCCGGAGCTGCCGTGGTGGTCATGCACGTTGCACCCTCCCCACAGGCCTCTCTCGTGGCCTCGTCGACCGAGCACGCTCCAAGGAGAAGACCGACGGCGAGCACCAACGCAGGGTTCCGCATCGCCGCAACCTACTCGATGTCACGCCGACGTCATGCCGCGACGACACCAGGTGTCGTTCTGGCATGACGTCGCTGAGGTGGCGGCGGGGTCAGTCGCCCCAGTGGCGCTGTTCGAGGAAGGGGTCGCCGTACATGTGGTAGCCGTTGCGCTCCCAGAAACCGGCGACGTCGTGGTCGCGGACCTCGAGGCCGCGCAGCCACTTGGCGCTCTTCCAGAAGTACAGGTGGGGCACCACCACGCGCACCGGACCACCGTGGATCGGCTCGATGTCCTCACCCTCGTAGGCGTAGGCGACGATCGCCTCGTCGGTCGTGATGTCGGCGAGCGGAAGGTTGGTGGTGTAGCCGAACTCGGCGTGCTCGATCACGTGCGACGCACCGACCTGCACACCGGCCCGTGCCAGGAGGTCGCGGACGCGCACACCCGTCCAGGTCGTGTCGAACTTGCTCCACTTGGTCACGCAGTGGATGTCGAACGTGAGCGTCACCGACGGCATCGCCTTGAGTTCGTCGAGGCCGATGGTGAACGGAGCGTCGACCATCCCCCCGATGGTGAGGTTCCACTGACCCGGGGCGTACTCGGGAACGTCGCCGACGTGGAGCACGGGGAAACGGTCGGTGAGGTACTGGCCGGGCGGCAGGCGCGACGGGTCGTAGCCCTTGGTCGTCAGTTCCGCACGGTTGCGCTCGAAGAAGCTCATGCGCACAGTCTGCCAACGGTGGCCCGTTAGCGTGGCCGCATGTCCGACCTGCCCCCTCCGCCGCCGCCCGAGCTGACCGGCGGCTTCCCGCAGCCCACCCCCGCGCCCGGCCCCGAGGCGCCGAAACTCCAGCGGATCCGCGGCATCTCCAAGGTCCTCCAGGTGCTGATGGGCGTGATCATCCCCCTGCAGCTGCTCAGCGTGTTCGACTCGTGGCGCGTGGCCGGATCAGCACGCGACTTCCTCGACGGGACGATCACCCAGGAGGCGTTCGACGCGGCGAGTGGGAGGAGTCTCGGCGCCCTCGGAGGTCTGCTCGTGATGCCGGCTGCCGTGCTCACCATCGTGTGGATGTACCGGATGGCCCAGAACCTCCGCCTGCTCGGACGTACGGGAGCGACGTGGGCGCCGGGATGGGCCCTCGGTGGATGGTTCGCCCCGCCCGTCGTGCTCTACGTCGTCCCGTGGCTGATGTTCGGTGAGCTCTGGCGCGGCAGCAACCCTGACGTCCCGGCCCACACCCCCGACTGGAAGCGCGGACCGCTCCCGTGGTTCCTCCACGCATGGTGGGTGCTCTACGGGTTGCTGCCCATCGCCAGCATCGTCAACACGATCGACACACTGCGTCGCGCCACGAGCGAGGGCGAGCTCGACTCGCTGACCCTCGCCGAGCAGCTCGACAAGTACGCGACGCTCAACCTCGCTCTCGCCGTCATCTCGGTCGGGGCGGCGGCCACGTACCTCATGCTGGTGCGCCACCTCAGCGTGCGGCACATTGCTGCGACGCGCGAGCCGTGAGCCACGAACTCGCCCCGGGCGAAACGGTGGTGCACCTCGTCCGCCACGCGCATGCCGGGAGTCGCCAGCGCTGGGACGGTCCCGACGATTCGCTGCGGCCGCTCACCGATCGGGGCCGTCGCGAGGCCGAGGCCATCGGGCAGCTCCTCGCCGCGACGACTCGACCCGACTCGGTCATCGTCTCGAGCCCCTACGTCCGGTGCGTCCAGACCCTCGAGCCGCTCGCCGCGCTCGCAGGCAGGGACGTGGCACCCGACGAGCGACTCGCCGAGTCGATGCCCTTCGAGCCGATGCTCGACCTCGTGGTGCACTCCCCTGCCGGGTCGGTGTTGTGCAGTCACGGCGACATGATCCCCGAGGTCGTCGCCGCACTCCAGCGACGCGGTTGCGAGATCGAGGGCGAGGCGCACTGGGAGAAGGGGTCGACCTGGACGATCGTGCGCCGTGAGGGCCGCGCCGTGCGCGCCCACGCCGCACCGCCGCCCGAGGTCTGAGTCGGCCACCTCACCGCCCCGTCATCGTTCCTGCGCCAGCGCCACTCCGGCGCGCCAACGTGCACGAGCGGTGTCAGCCGCCGAGCGTCGTGTCGCTGGCGACGGTCGTGCCGCTCGGCAGCAGTCCCTCGATCATCGGCACCATGTCGGCCGGAGGGTTGGTGTCGAGGCACACCTGTGCTTCGGCCTCCGCGGTGATCTCGTCGGCCGGCTCGAGGAAGCGGCCCGCCGCCACGGCGAGCAGGCAGTGCGGATCGGCGTACGACGGATCGAGGGTGCCCGCATCCTTCAGGAGCAGCATCCCGTCGACGATCTGGCCCTGGTCGCCCGACTGACGGCCGTTGAGCACGACGAGCCACGCCGAGTACGTGCGGGCCTCGGCGTTGTCGGGCTCGATGGCGAGCACTGCCCTGTACGCGTCGAGCGCACCGGGGAGGTCGGAGCCCAACAGGCTGCGACCCTTCGACAGCAGCCCAGCCACCTCGTCGAGCTCCTGGCCTCCTGTCATCGTCTGACCGGGCAGCCGCTCACCGGCGAACCGACTCACCGCGACACCGAGCGCCACGCCGACGGCGAGGGTGACCCCCACGATGGCCAGACGACGCGACCACGAGCGGGCAGGGCGTGCCACGAGCGCTGCGCGTCCGCTCTCGATCTCCCGCATCACGGCGGCGGCGCGGGCGACGTAGCCGTCGCGCAGGGCCGTGTGGTCGGCGTCGTCGACGTCGCCAGCCGCACGCTCGCGATCGAGGTCGCGGATGCTCTCGAGCAGGAACCGACGCTCCTCCTCCAGTCGGGCGAGCACGTCGGGGTTCACGCCGTCGGCTCCCTTGAGTCGCCATCAATCGCAGCCTCGTCCGCGGCCGCTGCCAACGTCTCCGGCGACGGTTCCGTGAGGAGGGCGGCGTCGACCAAGGCCCGGTCGTCGTCGTCGGGAACGGCGTCGGCCGCCACCTTCCAGCGGCGGAACGCGAACCACAGCCCGACGGCAGCCGCCACACCGGCGATGGCCGGGAGGATCCACACCAACGACTCGAACCCGGTGGCCGACGGCAGCAACTGCGTCTGGGCTTCGAACTGCTGGACGATGAACGCGACGATCTCGTCGTCCGTCGCTCGTCCCGCGGCGACCTGCGCCTTCACTTCCGAGCGAATGGCCACCGAGGCGGCGTTGGCCGACTCGTACACCGACTCGCCGTCGCACACCGGGCAGGCGAGCCGACGGGTGATCGACTCGATCCGCTCCTCGGGCGTCATCGGGCCGAGCTCACGGACGGTGCCGATCGTGAGGAGCGAGACGAAGGCCACGGCGATGACCGCCCAGCCGACCGCCCTCGAACGTCGACGCGAGCCGCTCATCGTCCGAACTCGTACATGTCGCGCTGTTCCTGCACCAACAATGAGAGCGTGTCGGCGTCGATCTGACCGGCCCACCGGACACGCACCACACCGTCGGGGTCGATGATGTACGTCTCGGGCACCTGGGCGACGGCGAAGTCGACGTTGACGAGTCCGTCGTCGTCGCGGACCACGGGCCAGTCGCCGCCGCGCGCCACGAAGAAGGCCTTGACGTCCTCGAGCCGATCGCCCACCTGGAGGATCGTGTAGAGCTCGGCACCCGCCGCACCGAACGACGCCTGCTGGTCGACGAAGCGCAGCAGTTCAGGGTGCTCGGCACGGCACGGCGCGCACGTCGAGTTGAAGAAGTTGAGGACGACCCAGCTGCCCTTGCGCCGGGCGAGGTCGAACGGGGTCCCGTCGAGGGTCGTGCTCCGCACCGTCGGGGCCGGTCGCCCGAGCAACGGGCTGTCGATCACACCGACGTCGTCCGCCGGGTCGCCCTTGCTCGTGGCGAGCACCGTGAACAACGCACCGATCACGAGAGCGACCGCGAGTGCGACGAAGGGTGCCACACGGCGCGTCGGCGCCGCTCCCTCTCCGAGCTCGCCGCTCTCGGACGTGCCGGTCGGCTGGTCGCTCATCGACCCACCGTCTCCTCGTCGTCGAGGGGCACGGGAGCCGACACGGCCTCCGTGCCGCGGCGCCGGTGCTTGCCAGGGAACGCAGCGAGGATGGTCCCGACTCCGCACAACAGACCGCCGACCCAGATCCAGACGATCATCGGCTTGATGAAGACCTGGATCTTGGCGAGACCGGCACTCGGCTTCGTGCCCTTCTCGAGCCCCAGGTAGATGTCGCGGGCGAAACCCGTCTTGACGCTCGGGGTCCCGATGTCCATCCCGGTGCCGGTGAACTTGCTGATGGCCGGCGCGTACGCCTGGCCACCGTCGATCGCGACCAGCGCCTTGATACCGACCTGCCGCGGGTTCTGGAACTCGACGACGTCCTCGAGGGTGAACGTGTGTCCGGCGAACTCGACGGTGTCACCCACGTTCATCGTGAACTCTGCCGCCCGCGTGTAGCTGTTCGAGGCGGCGAGACCGACGGCGATCAGGATCACGCCGAGGTGGACGATCATGCCGCCGTTGGCGCGACCGAGCAGCCCGCGGTAGCCCTGCCGACGTGTTGCGAGCACCAACTGGCGCAGCGCGGCGCCTGCCGCGAACCCGGCCATCGCGAAGGTGAACAACGGAGCGAAGCCGCCGGCGCCCTGCACCACGGCCGCGGTCAGCGCGGCGATGCCACCCCACGCCGGCCAGAAGAGGCGGTCGCGCAGCAACTCTCCACTCGCCTTGCGCCACGGAAGCACCGGCGCCACCGCCATCAGGAACAGCAGGACCATCCCGATCGGACGGGCCATCGCGTCGAAGAACGGGGAGCCCACCGCCACCTTGCGGTCGTCCATGGCCTCGACGATGAGCGGGAACACCGTGCCAAGGAGGATCACGAACGCGAACAGGG
>JBEBDM010000285.1:0-3064 GCA_041156905.1 Actinomycetota bacterium
CACGCTGTTGCCATCGGGGTACTTGCCCTGTTCATGACCGAACAGCACCGTGACGTGCGGCCCGAGCTCTCGCTGTTCCATGCACCGACGGTACTGCGATGGCCACCCGACGCCGGAACCCGACCAGTCGGCTGGGCCGCGGCACCCGGTGCGAGCACCAACGGCGCTCTGCTTCCTCACCCCGAAATCCGCGCCAAATCATTCTGAAGTGAGTTCAGTACGTCGCCCGCGCTCGGTAGCGTGTGGGGCCGGCACCCGAGGGGTGTCCCCGTGGGAAGAGGCGCGCCGCGCCGGACGAGGAGGGTGTGATGGTGAGGATGAGTCGATGGATCGCTGGTGCGCTGGCGATCGCGCTCGGCGTGGCCGGGTGCAGCGATGCGGGTCGCGCAGGCACTCTGGCGACGAACGGGGCCCTCCCGACGGTGACGTGTTCGACGGGTGTCGGTGGTGTGCTCACCGTCTCGAACATCCCGAGCACCCTGTACTCGATGGGCGTGACCTGGAACTTCGGCTCCGTGCCCGGCGAACAGCCGTTCGATCGGATCGGGCTCGTCAATCCCGCGACCGGCGCACCGACTCCGTCCGATGTGGTGATCTCGCTGTCGTCGCCGCCGTGGGCCTCGACGAAGTCGACCTCGACTCCGGGCATCAGCATCCTGCACATCTACACCGACGGGTCGTCGACCACCCGGTCGGTGTCGTGCTCCAAGGGGAGCGACTCCCCCACGCCGACGATCACCTGCCAGTCGAAGGACCCTGGCTCCGTCGGGCTGAACTCGCGCGTGAACATCCTCACGTCGGGCGTGTCGTCGCTGGGCGCGAACGCCAAGTACGTGGAGGCCGACTGGTGGTGGAAGGGCGTCGAGATCTGGCAGGTGGTCCTGAACCCGTGGATCTCGGCCATCCCCGACGCGTGGACGAGCGTGGCGTTCGCCGAGCACACCGAGCACAACTTCGATGCAGGCTCCACGTCGGAGTACCAGTCGTTCGAGAGCACCCGCGACCTAGCGCTGCCCACCAACTTCGCGGGTGGCTACATCGGCCACGTCCGGGTCCGCCTCGCCGACGAGCGTCGTCGTCCGACGTCGTTCCCCGCGGAGGTGGACTGCCCGTGAAGCGTCTCGTCGTGATGTTCCTCGCAGCCCTGTCGATCGTGGCCGCCTGCGGCGATGCCGAGACACCGGCCGAGCAGCCCAGCCCGTACACGGTGCCCTCGATCACGCCGTAGCCCACGAACCAGCGGCCGGGCGGCCGCGATGGATGACGACCGGACGCGCCGGTCACCTCGCCGTCGCGGTCGACCCTGCCGAGTAGCCGGAGGGAAAGTCCGACCGTCCCTCCACCGACCTGCCGTATCCTGCCCAGCGTGAGTCGCATCTACCTGACGACGCCGATCTACTACGTGACGGCCAAGCCGCACCTCGGCCACGCGTACACGACCATCGTCGGCGATGCCCTCGCCCGCTGGCACCGCCTGCTCGGTGACGACGTCCATTTCCTCACCGGCACCGACGAGCACGGCCAGAAGGTCCAGGACTACGCCGACGCCGCCGGCAAGGACCCGCAGGCCTTCGTCGACGAGATCGCCCCGCTCTACGCCGAGGCGTGGGAGCGGCTCGGCATCACCCACGACGACTTCATCCGCACCACCGAGCAGCGCCACAAGATCGGCGTGGCCGAGCTGCTGCAGCGCTGCTACGACGCAGGCGACATCGAGCTCGACGTCTACAAGGGCAAGTACTGCGTCGCCTGCGAGGAGTACTACACCGACGACGAACTCGACGAGGGCGACCTCTGCAAGATCCACCGTCGCAAGGTCGAGTACTACGAGGAGGAGAACTACTTCTTCCGCCTCAGCCGCTTCCAGCAGCGACTGCTCGACTGGTACGACGCGCATCCCGGTGCCATCAAGCCCGAGTTCCGCGGCAACGAGGCCCTCGGCCTGATCCGAGGCGGCCTGCGCGACTTCTCGGTGAGCCGCACGAGCCTCAAGTGGGGCATCCCGCTGCCCTGGGACTCCAAGCACGTCGCCTACGTGTGGTTCGACGCTCTCGCCAACTACATCACCGCCATCGGCTACGGCACCGACCAGGCCGCCTTCGAGAGCCGCTGGCCTGCCGTGCACCTCATCGGCAAGGACATCATCCGCCACCACTGCGTCTACTGGCCGGCGATGCTGATGAGCGCCGGGATCGAACCCCCCGCAGGCTGGGCCGTGGGTGGCTGGCTGCTCGTGGGCGGCGAGAAGATGAGCAAGACGCAGGGCAACGTGGTCAACCCGCTCGAACTGATCGACGAGATCGGCCTCGACGGCTTCCGCTACTACGTGCTCGCCGAGACGCCCTACGGCCAGGACGGCGACTTCACCTACGAGGGTCTGGTCGGTCGGTACAACAGCGATCTCGCCAACAACCTCGGCAACCTCGCGGCTCGCGTCGCCACCGTCGTGGGCAAGAAGTGCGACGGCGTCGGCCCCGCACCGGCCGTCGACTCTCCGCTCGCTGCGGTCGCGGCGCAGGCCTACGCCGACACGGCCAGGTCGTGGGGCGACATGCAGCCGAGC
This sequence comes from Actinomycetota bacterium, assembly GCA_041156905.1. Taxonomy (GTDB): domain Bacteria; phylum Actinomycetota; class Acidimicrobiia; order Acidimicrobiales; family Ilumatobacteraceae; genus UBA668. Next base: position 2,564 of record JBEBDM010000285.1, read on the forward strand.
CGAGCCCTCGAGGCCACCTGGACGCTCATCCGCGCCACGAACGCCCACCTCGAGGCCAACGAGCCGTGGAAGGCCGAGCCCGGTCCCGGCGTCGACGCCGTCATGGGCGACGCGCTCGAGGCACTGCGCATCGTGTCGATCCTCGCGTCGCCCGCCATCCCGTCGACCGCGCAGAAGGTGTGGGAGCGCATCGGCATGTCTGGCAACGTCAGCGATCAGCGCGTACCCGACTCGGTGGCATGGGGTCTCTATCCCGGCGGATTCGCCGTCGACAAGGGTGAGCCGTTGTTCCCGCGCCGTCAGGCCTGACTCAGCCCATCGACATGACCTGGGTCGACACGCACTGCCACCTCGACGACGACCGCTACCGCGCGGCCGACGGGGCGCCCGAACACCGCGAACTCGGCGGAACGCTTGGTGTGCTCGCGAATGCGCGTGCCGCGGGCGTGGGAGCCTTCATCACCGTCGGCTGCGATCGTGCGTCCTCAATTGCGGCCATCG
>JBEBDM010000286.1:0-2599 GCA_041156905.1 Actinomycetota bacterium
CTCGGCGACGCGCTCCGCACGCTGCCCCGACTCGTCGACCCCGCGCACGAACCCCTCGCCACGATCGTCGCCGACCAACTCGTCGCCGCCGAGGTCCACGGACTCCCCCTCACCCCCGTCCTCGAACGACTCGCCGCGGATGCCCGCGAGCGTCGGCGTCGCGACCTCGAAGCTGCCGTCCGACGGCTTCCCGTTCGGCTGTCGTTGCCCTTGGTGCTCTGCACCCTCCCCTCGTTTGTCCTCGTCGCCGTCGTCCCACTGCTGCTCGCGGCGCTGACGTCGCTCCGTCGCTGACCGTCGATCACCCACATCAGGAGTCCTCCATGCATCGCCGACCGACCGCTCTCACCGTTCTCGCTGCCGAGCCCACCGACGGATGCCCTCACTCGTTCCCAGCCCGCGCCATGTCCCGGGTCCGCGACCGCGCTGCCCGACTTCACGCCGGCCTCCTCTGGCGCGAGGAGAACGGACAGGCCACCACCGAGTACGCGCTCGTGATGCTCGGCGCCGCGCTCGTCGCCCTGCTCGTCGTCGCATGGGCCACGAGCGGTGGGGCCGGAGGAAAGATCGGGCGGCTGTTCGACAAGGTCGTCGACGCCGTCATCGACAAGCTGTGACCTCGGCACGATGCCCGTGCCCACCGGGCCGACACCGAGACACGGGCCAGGCGGTCGTCGAGCTGGCACTCGCCCTTCCCGTCGTGTGCGTCCTCCTGGCCATGGTCCTCCAGGTCGCGGTGCTCGGGGCTCACCGTCTCGCCATCGAACTCGCGGCACGCGAGGGCGCCCGGGCCGCGAGCCTGGCGCCCGACCGTTCGATGTCGGCAGTGGCCATGTCGGCAGCAGGACGCTCGACAGCACTCGGCCCGCTCGACGTCGACCTCCGCCGTGGTGGTGGACTCGTCACCGTCACGGTCCGGTACGACGACCCGACCGACGTCCCCCTCGCCGGGTTCCTCCTGCCCGACGTCGAACTCACGGCGGCCGTGACGATGGCGGTCGAGCCGCCGAGCACCACGGCCGATGCCGATAACGTCGCCGGCGATGCGGCTGGTGGCACATGACGAACTCATCGACGGGATGCCCGTGCTCGCCCTCGACGGCGACGTCGACCTCGCCACTCTGCCCGTCCTGCGCGATCACCTCACGCGGTTCGTCGCCGAGCACCCGGCGCGGGTCGTCGCGGTCGACATCGAATCGGTGGGTTCGCTCGACGACTCCGGACTCGGAGCACTGCTCGGCGCCGCCGGACGTGCACGACAGGGCGGCGGCGACCTCGTCGTGCTCTGTGCCGGCGAGCGCCTCCGCGAACGCTTCGCCATCACCGGCCTCGACCGGGCCATCGAGATCCGCTCACGATCGGGGTCGTGAGCCCCTCACGCGGCCAGGGGCTTCACGCACCCGATCGCGGCGCACGAGGGCGACGGGCCCCACGCTTGTCGAGAGCCTTCTCCTGGGCACGCTGCTCCGACTCGAGCACCGCCTCCTCGGCCACGAGGCGCTTCATGCTCTCGAGACGCCGCGGGTCGAGCGAGCCCGAATCGACCGCGGTGGTGACGGCACACCCCGGCTCGCTCTCGTGCTTGCAGTCGCGGAAACGGCAGTCGTCCATCAGGTCGAAGATGTCGCGGAACGCGTATTCGATCCCCCGACCGCTGCTCCAGAGACTCACCGCCCGGACGCCCGGCGTGTCGACCAACCAGCCACCACTGGGGAGGCGGATCAGTTCGCACGCCGTCGTGGTGTGGCGGCCGCGCTGGTCGCCTTCACGCACGTCGCCCGTCGCCATCCGCGAGTGTCCGACGAGGGCGTTGACGAGCGTGCTCTTGCCCACACCGCTCGCCCCGAGCAGGGCGATGGTCCGGTTGCCGTCGGCGTGATGACGCAGGGCGTCGACACCGACGCCGGAGATCCCACTCGCCACGGCGATCTCCACACCGGGCGCCACGTCGCCGAGGATGCCCACGGTCTCGTCGGCCTGTGCCGCATCGACGAGATCGCCCTTGGTGAGCACCACCATCGGGGTCGCTCCGCTGTCCCAGGCGAGCACCAGCTCTCGTTCGAGCCGTCGCTGGTTGGGCGGCGAGGCCAGGGCGTGCACCAGCATCACGACGTCGATGTTGGCGGCGATGGTGTGTGCCTCGGCCCGATCGCCCTCGAAGGAGGCCCGGCGGGTGAACGCACTCCGACGGGGCAACACCTCGCTGACCCGTTCCTCGTCGTCACTGACCACGACGAAGTCGCCCACCGCGACGTCCGCACCGATGTTGCGGACCCGCATCACCTCACCGTCGAGGGTCATCAGGACGGAGCTCCACCCCCGGTCGAGCCGGGAGACCCGGCCCGCCAGGTCGGGGCACCCGAGGGCGCGCCACCGCTCGAGGGCCATCTCGGGCCAACCGAGGCGCAGGTCACGTTCGTCGCTGATGCGGCCAACGGTAGCGTTGCAGCGTCCCGGCCGTCCCCCGCGGCCAGAGCGACTCCCCCCGTCGCACATGGAAGGTTCCCGCATGCTCGCTCGTCTCGCGCGCTTCAGCCACCGTCGCCGTCGCCTCATGGTGTTCGGCATCTGGCTCCCCGTCATGATCGCCCTCACCGCC
>JBEBDM010000287.1:0-5035 GCA_041156905.1 Actinomycetota bacterium
ATCCATCGGTGAGCGACTCCTCGAGGTCACTGACTTCACGATGGGCAAGGCCGTGCTGGCGCTCTACCGCTCGGCGGCCCAGCCGGCGATGGCCGAGTGGGGCGCGCACCTCGGGCCCGCGGGCACCGTGCCCGGCCTCGCGGTGATCGCCCCGAACGACCCGTTCGTGCAGGGCGACACGCTGGGCCGTGAGGTCGCTGTCCACCTTGGAGCGAGCATCCACGTGCTCGAGGGGCAGGGCCACTGGTGGATGCTGGGCGACCCGACGGCGGGGGCCGCGATGCTCCTCGACTTCTGGGCCTCGTCGTACTGACTGGCGGCCGTCGTCGACAACACCTTTCGCCGTGATCTGCGACCGGGTCACACCATCCTCGTGACGTGCAGCGCACGGTGGCCGATGTCCGCGATACTGACCGGGCCATGAGCATGCTGCCCTCGACCCCGCTCGACCCCTCGCTGCACGAGTGCCCGCGTTGTCGCACGATGCGCGACGAGCGCTTCTACGGCCCGTGCACCCAGTGCCGCGCCGAACTGCGCGCCAAGTTCCTGGGTGAGGGTCGCGACGTCGAGGTCGCCGAGTACGTACCGAAGATGAACGTCACCCCGAACGCGGTGGCACTCAAGGACGACTGAGCTCGCCGCAGATACGGGCCATCCCGTGGCGTGATCGACACGGCACCTGCATCACCTACTCGTTCACAACTGTTCACCTTCTGGTCGTGGTGCCGTCGGGCTGAGTTGAGGGCACCTCCCTACCGTCGCCGATGTTCCAACGACCGAGCATCCCGACGGTGCTCAAGGGGAGAAACACGATGAGGAAGCGTTCCACCACGGTTCGCACGATGATGGCGGGCCTGCTTCTTGCGTCGCTGGCCGTCACCGCCTGCGGCAGCGATGCCGAGACGACCGAGACCGCCGACACGAGCGATGCAGCCACCACGGTTGTGGAGACCACGAGCAGCGCCGGCGACGAGACCACCACGACCGGTGCAGCCGATCCGATCGCTGCCCTCTACGAGGAGTGCAAGGCCGAGGGCGCCAAGGTCAACCTGATCGCCCTCCCCGATGAGTGGGCCAACTACAAGGGCATCCTCGAGAGTTTCCGTACCAAGTTCCCCGGCATCGAGAACCCGGTCGCCAGCCCCGATGCCTCCTCGGCTGAGGAGATGGAAGCCGTCGAGACCCTCGCCGGTCAGGACGACATGCCCGACAACGTCGACGTGAGCCCGGCCATCGCCCAGGAGATGGTGGACAAGGGTCTGTTCGAGCCGTACGTCCTGACGAGCGACGCCGAGATCCCGGCCGGCCTCAAGGACGCCGCCAACAACTGGACCGCTGCGTACTACGGCATCATGGCGATCACCACGAACACCACGATCGTGCCGAACGCCCCGACCACCTTCGCCGACCTGACCAAGCCGGAGTACAAGGGCCTGGTCTCGCTGAACGGTGACCCCCGTGAGGCCGGCGCTGCGTTCGCCGCCGTGATGGCAGCGTCGCTCGCCAACGGTGGCAGCGCCGACGACATCATGCCCGGCATCCAGTTCTTCGCCGACCTCAAGGCCTCGGGCAACCTCGGTGGCACCGACGTCACCAAGGAGACCGTGCTCTCGGGCGAGACCCCGATCGCGATCGACTGGAGCTACAACGTCCCCGGTCTGCGTGCCGACCTCGAGGCTGCTGGCCTCACCGTTGCGGTCAACTTCCCCAGCGATGGCATCTACGGTGGCTTCTACGGCCAGGGCGTCATCAAGGACAGCCCGCACCAGGCCTGCTCGAAGCTGTGGATGGAGCACATCTTCAGTGACGAGGGCGCCCTCGGCTACCTCGAGGGTGGCGCCGTCCCGGCCCGCATCGATGCCCTCGTGCAGGCTGGCACCGTGACCGACGACATGAAGGGCAACCTTCCCCCCGATGAGCTGCTCAGCCAGGTCTCGTTCCTGACCCCGGCGCAGATCGCAGCCGCCAAGGCCGTCCTCGCCGAGCAGTGGGGCCCGATGGTCGCCGACGCCTGATGGCGCGGTCGATCAGTTCGCTCGTCGGATGTCAATCCCCCCTCTGACCACGACGACCGCCGACAGGGGGCGCACCAATGGTGCGCCCCCTTCGGCGCGTCTGCGGCGACGTCTCGTCGGTCCTGCGTGGGGACTGGTTCCGTTCCTCGCCTATCTCCTCCTCTTCCTCGTGGTGCCCGCGATCAGCGTCTTCGTCGATGCGTTGCGGACCGAGGACGGCGTGTCGTTGTCGGCGATGGGCGAGGCGGCGAGCGGACAGAACCGTGCCGCCCTGCTCTTCTCGGTGACGTTCTCGGCCGGTGCAGCACTTGTCGGTGTCGTGGTCGGAGCGCTCCTTGCATACGCAGCGGCGAGCCTCGAGCGTCCGCGGTGGCTGCGGACAGCAGTGACCTCGTTCAGTGGGGTCGCGGCCAACATGGGCGGCCTCCCCCTCGCCTTCGCATTCCTCACCCTGCTCGGCCGTCAGGGGATCCTCACCAAGATCCTGTCGACCATGGGCTGGGACCTCTATGCGGGTGACTTCGAACTCGGCTCGGTGCCGGGATTGATCACCGTCTACTCGTACTTCAACATCCCGCTGATGGTGCTCGTCACCCTCCCCGCGATCGACGGCCTCCGACCCGCATGGCGGGAAGCCTGTTCGAGCCTCGGCGGCACGGGATTCACGTACTGGCGTCGCATCGGCCTGCCCGTGTTGACACCGTCACTGCTCGGCGGATTCATGCTCCTGTTCGCGAACTCGTTCAGCGCCTACGCGACCGCTGCCGTGCTCACTGACAACTCCAAGATCATCGCCCGCCGGATCGGTTTCTTCCTCGGCGGCGACGTGAGCATCGGCGAGGATGCCGTCGGGTTCGCGCTCGCCAGTTGGATGATCATCATCACGGCCACGGCCATGGCGATCTACTGGATCGCCCGTCGTCGTTCCGAGAGGTGGACAGCGTGATCCATCGTCTCTCCTCCGTCGTCGCGAAGTCGGTTCCGCGCCTGGTGGTCCTGGTCTGCAGCCTGTTCTTCGCGGCACCACTCCTCGCGCTCGCCCGCTACTCGTTCCAGAACGTGCCGACCATCCTCCTCGGCTGGTCGACGCTGTTCGACAAGTGGTCGGTCACCGGCGTCACGGCCGTCTTCCGCGAAGAGGCGTTCTGGTCGAGCCTCCGGCTCAGCCTGACCCTCGCGGCGGGCACCGTGGTCCTCACGATCGGGCTCCTGGTGCCGACGGCCCTGTGGGTCCACCTGCGACTCCCGAGGGCACGAGCCCTCCTCGAGTTCATCACGGTCCTCCCGTACATGGTGCCGGCCATCGCGATGGTGGCCGGAATCATGATCATCAAGCCGCACGCTCGTTGGTTCCTCAACTCCGACCTCGCGTTGGTTCCGTTCTACGTCGTCCTCGCCCTGCCGTTCACCTACCGATCGCTCGACACGGGCCTGCGTGCCGTCGATCTCCGGACGCTCGTCGATGCCGGTCGGAGCCTCGGTGCCGGTTGGCCGCGCACGATGGTGAGGGTGGTCCTTCCCCAGTTGCGTGTCGCGATCATCTCGGCCGTGTTCCTCACCGTGGCGGTCGTGCTCGGTGAGTACACCCTCGCCAACACGCTGCTCATCCAGTCGCTCCCGCCGTACCAAGAACTCTTCGTGGGGCGCGAGCCACAGGCGGGCTACGCCCTCAACCTCCTCGCGCTGGCGTCGACGACGGTGCTCTTCGCCGTCCTCGCGCTCGTCACCCGTCCTCGCCGTCGTCAGTCGTCCCTCGTCCGGGCGATCGTGTCGTCGCCCGCCCACTCGTCGGAGAACCCCTCGTGAGCATCCTTCACCTACGCGACCTGCGGAAGTCCTTCGGTTCGTCCGTCGCCCTCGAGGAGTGTTCCCTTGAGACGAGGGAGGGCGAACTCGTCACGCTCCTCGGACCCTCCGGTTGCGGGAAGACCACGGCCCTGCGCATCGTCGCCGGGTTCGAGACGCCCGATGCCGGTTCGGTCGAGCTGGGTGGCAAGGACATCACGCGGGTGCCCGCGCACCGTCGTTCGATGGGGATGGTCTTCCAGGGTTACAGCCTGTTCCCGAACCTCTCCGTCGCCGACAACGTCGACTTCGGACTCCGTACGCGTGGTGACGCTGCACCGGATCGTCGTCGACGCGTCGGGGAGATGCTCGAGCTCATCGACCTCGTCGACCATGCGGCGAAGTTCCCCCACCAGTTGTCGGGTGGGCAGCAGCAACGTGTCGCCCTCGCTCGTGCGCTCGCCGTCGAACCGCGGGTGCTTCTCCTCGACGAGCCGCTCAGCGCCCTCGACGCCAAGGTGCGCTCATCGCTGCGCGACGAGATCCGCAGGATCCAGCGCGAAGTGGGGATCACCACCTTGTTCGTCACCCACGACCAGGACGAGGCCCTCGCCATCAGTGACCGTGTGTGCGTGATGTCGCAGGGACGGGTCGAACAACTCGGCACTCCAATGGAGGTCTACCGAGCTCCGGCGACGCCCTTCGTGGCCCGGTTCGTGGGCACGATGAACGAGCTGCCCGGGATCGTGTCGGGCCGGGAGACCGTCTCACTGGCGGGCATCGAGATCCACGCACCGCGCTGCAGTGGCGAGTCGGCGGGCACGGCGGGTCGATTGCTGGTGAGGCCCGAGGATCTCTCGATCGGCGAGTCGGGTCTGCGTGGCACCGTCGTCTCGCTGGCCTTCCACGGAGCAACCTCGGCGATCAGCGTCGACGTTCAGCGGCTTGGCCGATACCTCACGGTGGTGGCACCGTCGTCGACCGTGGACGACCTGCGGACCGGAGCGGAGACGACCGTCGCCGTCGACGCATCGCGGGCGATCTGGGAGGCGACCTGACCACGAGCCGCTGCCGGGTCAGGCCTCCGTGGGGAGACCGCCGCCCGGACGGAACACCGGGTCGTTCTCCGAGTCGCCCTGCTCCTTGGCCTTCGCGGCGCGGGCAGCGACCTGCTGCATCGTGGTGGCCATGGCCGCCGCCGCATTGGGGTCGGACATGATCTTGCTCATCACGGC
>JBEBDM010000288.1:0-16267 GCA_041156905.1 Actinomycetota bacterium
GTCCCGGCACGGTCGAGAGCAATCCGTGGAGGTCTGACATGGCAACGAAGGTGATCGTGGTCGGCGGTGGTCCGGTGGGTGTCGCGATGGCGACGGAGTGTGCTCGCCACGGCTTCGAGGCGACCGTCGTCGAGAAGGCGACGGAGGTCTACGACCTGCCGAGAGCGATCGTGATGGACGACGAGATCCAGCGAGCCCTCGTGCTCTCGGGCATGGCGGGGCTCGACACCGTGACGAGCCCCCTCCCGGGCGCGGAGTTCGTGAACACACAGGGCGAGCGGATCATCGGATTCGAGATGCCCGACGGACTCCTGTCGGGTCTCGGCTATCCGCCGGTGGTGCGCTACTACCAACCTCAGCTCGAGGTCTTCATGCGTGACGCCGCTCGGCGCGCCGGGGTGTCGTTCCTCCTTGGCGATGAGGTCGTCGAGGTGAGTCAGGACGCGACGTCCGTCACGGCGCGACTCGCGAACGGCTCGACTCTCGAGGCGGCGTGGCTCATCGCTGCCGACGGCGCTGCGAGTCCGATCCGCAAGGCACTCGGCCTCCGGTTCGACAGCCTCGGGTTCGACCAGGACTGGCTCGTCGTCGACACCGAACTGCACGAGGGCGCCTCGCCCGCGCTGCCGCGTCTCGTCCAGCAGATCTGCGATCCGGCCCGGCCCTCCACCTTCGTCCCCGGGCACGACCGTTACCGCCGTTGGGAGTTCCAACTGCAGGAGGGCGAGACCTGGGAGGAGATGGCCCGCCCCGAGACCGTGTGGCGTCTGCTCTCCCCATGGCTGACCCCCGCCGACGCTCGTCTCGTGCGCTCGGTCGTGTACCGCTTCCATGCAACAGTGGCGAGTTCGATGCGCTCCGGCCGGGTGTTCATCGCGGGTGATGCCGGACACCAGATGCCGCCGTTCCTCGGACAGGGTCTCTGCTCGGGTGTCCGTGACGCGGCCAACCTCGGGTGGAAGCTGGCCCTCGTCGACCGCGGTCTCGCTGGTGATGCGCTCCTCGACACCTACGACGCCGAGCGACGCCCGCACGCCACGGCCGTCGTCGCCCACGCCGCCGACACCGGGAAGCTGATCGACCAACTGTCGGGTCGTGGCGGCGAGCAGGAGAGTCTCGATGCCGCGTACGGCGGACAACGGCCCTTCCCGCATCTCGAGCACGGCTTCCGGGCGGGCGACCACTTCCTCGTCGGCCATCAGGCCCCCGATGCTCCGACGGCCGACGGCCGCACGCTCGACGTCGCAGCAGGGAACGGATTCGCCGTCGTCGTCACGCCCGGGGTCGAGGCCGACGCGGCGACACTCTCGCGGTGGACAGCGATCGGGGCGTCCGTGATGACGGCCGAGATGCCGTTCACCGAGGGCGTGGTCGTGGTGCGCCCCGATCGCTACGTGGCCAGCGTCTCGACGGCCGACGAGTTCGCGGCACACACCGCTCAACTGATGGGATACCTGTCGACTGGAGAGACGTCATGAGCACCACCGTCACCCTCACGGGCACCGGAGTTCCACACCCTGCGCCCGGTCGGGCCGGTGCAGGTGCCTTGGTCAGGTACGGCGACATCGCCCTCCAGTTCGACGCCGGTCGTGGCACCGTCATCCGGCTCGCCGAGGCAGATTGCTCCCCCGTGGCACTCTCGGCGCTGTTCGTCACGCACTACCACAGCGATCATGTGGTCGATCTCGCCGACGTGACGATGACCCGTTGGATCCAGCAGCAGGTGATGCAGACCGGCCCGTTGCGGATCGTCACCCCGCAGGGCTGCGCGCTCGAGTATGTACAGCACATGCTCGACCCGTACCACGACGACATCGAGGTGCGGATGGAGCACGTCGGTGCCGGCTTTCCGGGGCTCGAGATCATCGACTTCGCAGCGCCCATCGAACCCATCGAGGTCTGGCGTAGTGACGACGGCGCGGTACGTGTCTCGGCCGTGGCCGTCCATCACGAACCAGTGCGTGATGCCGTCGCCTATCGGGTCGACACACCCGACGGTGCTGTCGTGATCTCGGGCGACACCCGGGCCTGCCGAGAGGTGTTCGAGTTGGCGCGTGGAGCCGACGTGGTCGTCCACGAGGCGTGCCGCGCCACTGCACTCGCGGAGCGTGTGAAGGGGACCGTCTTCGAGACGATCTTCTCGTACCACGCCGACACGGTGGCGCTCGGTGCGCTCGCCGAGGAGCACGCGGTGCCCCACATGCTCCTGACCCACATGATCCCGGCTCCGAAGGACGAGGCCGACGAGGAGCGCTTCGTCGCCGACCTCCGTCGTGGTGGGTACACCGGCCCGGTGACGGCGGGTCGCGATCTCGACGTGTTCGAGATCAACGCCGGGTCATCGACCCTGACACGCCGGCGTTGACTCGCCGACCCTGATACGCCGCGGCTGATGTCGTTGCGCCGAGCCAGAGTCGCCGGCGTGGTCACGGTGGGCGAGCCTCACGGCTCGCTCGCGATCACCAGCGGATGGTGATCGAGGAGCACTTGGTCGAGGTACGGCTCACACCGGCGGGGCACACGGTGTACGTGGCCGAGGTGGTCGACTTGGTGACCTGGTTGGTGTGCGTCCGCACCGTCGTGTTCGACAGCAACTTGGTGGAGCCACGCCAGAGATCGAAGCGTGTGCCCGTCCCGGTCCACGAGAGGTCGGCGTACTTCGCCGTACCGACGATTCGCGCCGTGCCCGAGATCACCAGCGGTGTGATGGGCGGCAGGGTCGTCGTGGTGGTCGGCGGCACCGTGGTGGTGGTCGTGGTCGTCGTTGTGGTGGTGGTCGTCGGCGGCAGCGTCGTCGTCGTGGTGGTTGTCGTTGTCGTGGTGGTCGTCGTGGTCGGCGGGGTCGGGCCGGAGCCACGGACGACGTCGACGGTGATCGTCTCGGCCGGGCATCCGGCAGCGAGCGAGGTCAGCGCACCCTTCTCGGTGGTGTCGACGGTCAGGCCCCAGCGGATCTTGACGGCCACCCACGTCGCGACGTAGCGGCACTTCTCGAAGGTCGGGAGCCACTCGGCCGGGTCGGAGTCGCTCTTCGACGCATTCGAGTTGTCGGTGACGGCGATCAGCGAGCGGTCGTCCCCGAGGTCGTTGGCGAACGCCTGGCGCTCAGCGGCGGTCCACGAGTGAGCGCCCGAGTCCCAGGCCTCGGCCAGAGCGACCATGTGATCGATGTCGAAGTCGGAGGCGAGGGTGCTCGTCTGGGCGTCGTAGTAGCTGTACCACTGACCAGTGGCGACCGTGCAGTTCGATGCCGTGGTGAACGTGACGGGAGCGAGCGTCTCGGCGATGAGCACCTCGGCGCGGGCGTTCTGACAGTCGCCGTCGACGTCGACCCAGTGATTGAACAGAGCGCGGTCGTAACCGGTGCGGATCTCCACGTCGACGGGGAGCGCGGTCACCGAGTCGGTGAGCGACGCCGACCACGTGACGGCAGCGGAGGCCGGAGTGGCGGACGTGAGGGCGATACCCGCGGCCAGCGACCCAGCCACGAGCGCGCCGACGATGAGGACTCGGCCGGGGAAGCGCACGCCGTCAGGGTAGTCGGGGTGGCGACCGACCCGACAGGGGTCGATCGGTTCAGTATGGGAGGTGCCTGCTCAGTACGCAGTGGTCCGGAAGACCGGCTGGAACAGCGTCGTGTGATGCCCGCACGCCGGATCGGCCGGGCACGCGCTGCAGTCGGGCACGGTCATCTCGGGGCAGCGGTGGCGCATCTGGAACAGGAACCAGTCGACAGCACCCATGTCGCGCCCGCTCACCACGCTAAGGCGGGCCACGGCGGCGAATGCTGCCCGGCGCACGGCCTCCTCCTCGTCGGGCTCGACGACGACCCGGTCGACGAGACGCGACCACAGCCGTGAGTCGTCGATCCGCACCATCCCAGTGCGCAGGCACGAGCGCTGTACGTGGTAGTCGACGATCGGTGGGACGTCGTCGTCGGGGGCGACGGGCAGGAACTGCTCAGGGCGCTGCCGGAGGATCACGCACAGGAGGGCGGCCTTCTTGCGCAGCGGGTCTTCGCGATAGCCCCCGACGTGGTCGAGCAGGCTCAGCAGCGTCCGGACGGGTCGGGTCTGCTGGGCGGCGAACTCGACGAGTTCGTCGGCCCCGGGAGCGAGAGCGGTGAGGGTGCGTCCGTAGGCGCGGGCGGCCGTGATCCACAGCTCGTCGTCAGGGAAGGGCTGGGTGCCGTCGTCGGCATGGGTGAGCCGGAGCCAGGTGTCCTCGTCGAGGTTCGCCTGCCCCTCGGGTGAGAACGGATCGAGTTCGGTGGCCTGCCACCGCCGGTAGACGGCCCACAGGTAGTCGCTGCCCTTGCGTGGTGTGCCGTCGATGGGGGCGATCATCGGACCGGCGTGCCGGCCGTCGTGCTCGTACCAGAACCCGAACTGGCCGAGCGTCGCCGCGCTGAACCAGCGCACGGTGTCGGGGTCGCCGACCTCGGGGAAGAGTTCTCCGGTGAAGTCGAACGCCGACACCTCGGGCAGCGTGCGCATGAGGTCGGCCATCCGGTCGACCTGGTCGTCGTCGGGTCGGGCTCGAGGGTCGAGCGTGGGTGGCTCGGTGTCGCGTGTCCAGAGGGCCGCCGGTCCGAGCATGGTGACCATCCGCGCGGCTGCGGCATTGCCCTTGCGAGCCGCTTCGACGGGATGATCGCCGAGCAACAGTCGGGCGACCGTCGTGCCGCAGAAAGTGTCGCCGGCGCCTGTCGGATCGAGTGCCCTGACCTGCTCGGTGGGAACGTCGGTGCGGTGAGCGCCCTGGTAGACGCTGCAGCCCTGAGCGCCACGGGTGATGAATCGGAAGTGACCGGTGCGCGGCTCGGGGAAGTGCCCGGGCGTCGAGGTGAACAGGACGTTCGCCTCGTCGGCGTTGCAGAAGCTGATGTCGGCGAGTTCGAAGGTGGCATGCACCACGTCGCGCTCCTCGCGCACGGCCTTTCCGTAGGTGGCGGCGATGGTGAGACATCCACGCCTCGCCAGTTCCCGCACGAACTCGCGCTGCAGGTTCGCGTCGAGGAAGGGCACGCAGTACGCCGCCGCAGGGAGGTCGTCGACGAGGTCGAGGAGGTCGGGCGTCATGTCGGGCTCTGCCCCGAGGAACTCGCGGAAGAGGGTGACGTCACCGTTGTCGTCGTAGGCGATCTCGAAACGGGGGAGTTCGTCGACGGGGACGGCCGGGCCGATCCAACGGATCAGCTCCCGCGCCCGCTCGAGTTCGGGCGGCATCGGCCACGGCACCGGAGCGAGCATCGTGACCTCGACCCCGGCGCGGGCGGCGGCCAGGGCGGTGTAGAGGCCCGCACCTCCCGGTGTGGGCATCGGCTCACCGCCGACATGGATCGAGTCGAGCGAGGCGCCGCCCACCACGAGCAGCCGAGGACGCTCGATCGCCCGCGCCCAGCGCCGTGCCCAGTGATCCCAGTTCTGCATCTCCCTGACCCTAGGCCGCAGCGCGGTGGCCGGTAGGTGGGCGTCGGCCGGAACGGCTCAGACGACGGCGACGAAGGTGGCCGACAGGGTCGAGGCCCCGTCACCGGCGACGACCATCATCTGGTGGTCGACCCCGTCGGCGAAGACGTTGTCCTGCGCGTTGTCGGTGTCAGCAGCGAGGGCGCTGTCATAACCGGCGTCCGCATAGAGGGTGTCGATCTCCGCGTCGTCCATCGCCATCTGGCTCGTGAGCAGCTCGGTGGCGAAGGTCGTGTCGGAGTACACGCGGAAGTGCACGTGGAAGGCACGACCGGGGTAGCGGCCGGGGAGCACCGTCGTGAAGCGAGCGACGCCATTGGCATCGGTGGGCTGGGCGCCGCGCAGGTACGAGCCACTCGGATAGGCGCTGTACTCGCCGTCCTTGTTGCAGTGCCAGACGTACACGGCAGCCCCGGCCACCCGCTCACCGGTCGCTCCGTCGAGCACGGTCACGGCGAGGTCGAGCGGTGTGCCTTCCTGCTCGTTGGTGCCGTCGAGGTCGGTGCGGATGTCGGACCGGAGAGCCCGGCTGTCGTGGAGCACGTCGGCGCCGTTGCTGCCGTCGGCGGGGAACGGGCCGCTGGTCTCGCCCGGCGTGAGGCTCAGATCGTCCACCGCTCCGCCGAGGGTGTTGACGGCGGGGGCGTCGGCCGTCGCGGAGGGTTCGACGGTCGACGCCCCGGCGCCGGTTGCGGACGACGAGGAGGGGGAGTTCTCGTCACCACTGACCAACGCGACCACGCCGAAGCCGGCGGCTGCTCCCACGCCCGCGAGCCCGAGGAGGGCGAGGGCGGAGCGGCGGCTGACGTCGGCGGCGGGGGGAGGGGTCTGGTTGGTCATGGCACCAGTGTGAACCGGGATGGTTGGGGAGAGCTACGCGGTCGGTGAGAAGCGGGTGAGAGCGCTGGTCCGCGGAACTCGAGATGCTCCGTCGGCCGATGCCGTCGCTCCGGCAAGACGGGTACGAGGTGGAATGCCTCTACATGGCCCGTGTCAGCGGGAACGCAGCGGCGCGATGACCTGCTCGGCGAAGCGGAGGATGGGCTCGGTCTCGCGGGGATGTCCGAAGTCCATGACGAAGTGCTCGACGCCGTGATCGGCGCGGTGTGCCAGCAACTCGAGGATCTCCTGCGACTCGGCGTCGGTGGTGGGGAGCGCCTTCTCGACGGTGTTCGAGACCTCGATCGACATCGGGTCGCGCCCGGCCTTCTCGGCACTCGCACGCACGATGCCGAGCTTGCGGTCCCAGTCCTCGTCGCTGCGCCAGAAGGCGTTCCATCGATCGGCGAGGCGTCCCACCATCGGCAGGCCGATCTGCTCGCCGCTCGCACCGATGCAGATGCGCGGCGGGGTGTCGGGCAGCGGAGGGGCGGAAGCGCCCTCGATGTGGAAGTGACGGCCGTGGAAGGTCGGCTCGGGCTCGGTCCACATCAGGCGACAGATCGTGATGGTCTCCTCGAGTTGCTCGAAGCGGATCCTCGCACTCGGGAACTCGTAGCCGTAGGCGGCGTACTCGTCGTCGCGCCACCCGGCGCCGAGGCCGAGCGTGCAGCGACCGCCAGAGAGCACCTGCACCGTGGCGGCCATCTTCGCGGTGAGCGCCGGAGGTCGGTAGCCGACACCGAGCACGTGGTGGCACAGTTCGACGTCGGGGTGGCGCGCCGCCAGCCAGGTGAGCGTGGTCCAGGCCTCGAGGAACGGATCAGTCTTGGCGTCGAAGCCGTAGAAGTGATCGGCAATCCAGAGCGAGTCGAAGTGCGCGAGCGCGGTCGGCAGGATGCTCTGGTCCTGGTACTGGGCGATGGGGACGTAGTCGCTCCATCGGTTGCCGATGACGGGGGAGAGCCAGCCGAACTTCATGCGCGCACTGTACGGCACGCCGCAGCCGAGAGCAGCCGTGAGCGCAACGCCCACGCGAGCAGCACGAGCGAGAGCACGGCGAGGTACGGCTGCACCGGTTCGAACCATCGACGGGCACCGACAGTGCCGAGTGCGAGGAGGACGACCTTGTTGCAGACCGGGCAGCCGACGGCGAAGAACGACAACAGCCCTCCGACGCCTCCCTTCCTGCTGATCGTGTCGTTCGATGTCGTGTTCACGTAGGTGGCCACGAGCAGACCACTGAGCACCCCGGTGGCAGCGAGTGTCGGGTAACTCCACCACGTGACACCGATCGAGCGTCCGAACACCGGGTTGGGGATGACGTCGGTGGGAAGCCCGACGAGGAGGGCGGCGGCGAGACCGGCGGCGAGCGCGACAGTCCAGTGTCGGAGCGACCAGGTGCGCATCGTGCCCCACATCGTGGATCCATCTGCGGCGAGCACGATGGCGGTCTCCACCGAGTCGAACTCGCTGGCCTTCTTGCTGCCGTTCTCGGTGTCGTGGTCCACGGACGCAGCGTACCGAGCAGCCCGTGCTGGCTAGCCTCGGCCCATGCGCCTGACCCCGACCGACCGCGACCGGCTGCTGCTGTTCACGGCTGCCGAACTGGCCCGCGCCCGACGTGCGCGCGGCCTGCGTCTGAACGTCCCGGAGGCGACGGCGATCATCGCCGACACGGTGTGCGAGGCGGCGCGTGACGGTCGGCGTCTGGTCGAGGCGGCGGCCGCTGGCGCGAGCGTGCTCGGGCCCGACGACGTTCTCCCCGGTGTCGCTGACATCGTGCGCGAGGTGAAGGTCGAGGCCGTGTTCGACGATGGAACCCGCCTGGTGGTCGTGCGCGATCCGTTCGGTCCCGATGCCGGTATGGGTGGCGAGGCCCCTGGTGCGGTGATCACCGCTGCCCACGAGCCGATCGTGCCCGACGGCCTCGTCCGTCTGACGGTGCTCAACACCGGCGACGTCCCGGTGAGCATCACGAGCCACTTCCACTTCTTCGAGGTCAACCCGCGGCTGCACTTCGACAGGGCCGCGGCGTACGGCATGCACCTCGGCATCCCCGCCGGTGCTGCAACGCGCTTTCCGCCCGGCGTCGAGGTCGAGGTGCCGCTGGTGCCGATCGGCGGGGCGCGCATCGCGATCGGCTACGCCGGGCTCGTCGACGGCGAACTCGATGCTCCGGGCATGCGTGAGACGGCGCTCGCGAGGGCGAAGGCCGCTGGCTACTTGGGGGTGGAGTGATGACCGGGACGAACCACCGCCACGGCCGTCACGAGCACAGCCACGACGACGGCGACGTGCCGCACAGCCACCTGCATCCCGACGACATCCTTCCCGACGACTACGCGGCGATCCACGGGCCCACCGTGGGCGATCGCGTTCGTCTCGGCGACACCGGCCTCGTGATCGAGATCGAGTACGACGCCCAGCAACGCGGCGACGAGTTCCTCGTCGGGTTCGGCAAGACGGCGCGCGACGGCCTGATGCTCAAGGGAGCCACCGTCCGCGAGACGTGCGACCTCGTCATCTCGAACGTCGTGCTGATCGACGCGACCCGCCGCATCGGCAAGGTCAGCATCGGCATCCGTGAGGGACGCATCTGTGGCGTCGGCCGGGCCGGCAACCCCGACACGATGGACGGCGTCGACGTGGTGGTCGGCACGGGGACGTCGATCATCAGCGGCGAAGGGCTCATCGCCACCGCTGGTGCGATCGACACACACGTGCACCGTCTCTCGCCGCGCATCATGGAGGCCTCGCTCGCCGCAGGCGTCACCACGATCATCGGCCAGGAGTTCGGGCCGGTGTGGGGAGTCGGCGTCAACTCGCCGTGGGCGTTGCGCCACGCCTTCAACTCCTTCGACGCGTGGCCCGTCAACATCGGGTTCCTCGCCCGCGGGTCGTCGTCCGACGAGGGGCCGCTGGTCGAGGCGCTGGTGGAGGGGGGAGCTGCTGGCTTCAAGGTCCACGAGGACCTCGGTGCGCACACTCGGGCGCTCGACACGGCACTGAACGTCGCCGAGCGCTTCGACGTCCAGGTCGCGCTGCACACCGACGGCCTCAACGAGTGCCTCTCGGTGGAGGACACGCTGGCCGTCCTCGACGGCCGCACCATCCACGCCTTCCACATCGAGGGCTGCGGTGGTGGCCACGTGCCCAACGTGCTCCGGCTCGCCGGGGTTCCGAACGTGCTCGGTAGCAGCACGAACCCGACGCTGCCGTTCGGGCGCGACGCGCTCGACGAGCACTACGAGATGATCTTCGCCGCGCACGGCCTCAACCATCACTCGCACAGCGACCACCACATGGTGAAGGACCGCATCCGCCGCGGGACGATGGGGGCAGAAGGTGTGCTGCACGACCTCGGCGTCATCGGCATCACGTCCAGCGACGCGCAGGGGATGGGCCGCGCTGGCGAGACGGTGCGTCGCACGTTCCAGCTCGCGGCGCAGATGAAGCGCACACGCGGTGAGGGAGCCAGCGTGCACGACAACGATCGCGTGCGCCAGTACGTCGCCAAGCTCACGATCAACCCTGCGATCGCCCATGGCCTCTCGCACGAGATCGGCTCGCTCGACATCGGCAAGCTGGCCGACATCGTGCTCTGGCGTCCCGACCACTTCGGGGCCAAGCCACAGCTCGTCCTGAAGGCCGGCTTCCCGGCATACGGCGTGACCGGCGACCCGAACGCCACCACCGATTCGTGCGAGCCGCTCGTGCTCGGACCGCAGTTCGGGTCGCACGGAGCCACGGCCGCCGATCTCTCGGTGGCGTTCACCAGTGGTGCGGCTGCGGCCGAGGGCAACGACCACATGACGACCCGCCGTCGACGTGTGGGGGTGCGCGGAACCCGGGGGATCGGGCCGGCCGACCTCGTGCTCAACGACCGTCTGGGAAGCGTGACCGTCACCCCGGACGGTGTCGTGAGTCTCGACGGCGAGGTCGTCGACAGCGATCCGGCCGATACCGTGCCGCTCTCCCGTCTCTACTTCTTCTGACAGGTCACCGATGTCTGCCACGCCCCGGCTCGCCGGATTCTCGATGCCTCCCGAGTGGGCCCCGCACACCCGTACGTGGATGGAGTTCCCGAGCGAGAACAAGACCTTCACCGTCGACGACGGCTGGCTCGACCACTGTCGTGGCGTGTGGGCCTCGGTGGCCAACACGATCGCCCGCTTCGAGCCGGTGAGCATGGTCTGCAACATCGGCGAGTCGGCCGCGGCCCGTGCCCTGCTCGACCCGTCGATCGAGGTGCACGAGACCCCGACGGGCGATGCATGGTGCCGCGACAGTGGTCCGACCTTCCTCACGCATGCCGACGGACGGCTCGGCGCGGTGTGCTGGACGTTCAACGCCTGGGGCGATCGCGGGTTCAGCGACCCGACCGACGAGCGTCATGTGGGCGCCTTCATCGCCGGCCTCGCAGGTGCGGAGATCTTCCACTCGCCGATGGTGAACGAGGGCGGCGGCATCCACGTCGACGGCGAGGGCACGTTGCTCTGCGTCGAGACCGTGCAGCTCGACGACCACCGCAACCCGGGGTGGAACACCGAGCGGGCCGAGACGGAGATGCGCTCGTACCTCGACGTCTCGCACACCGTGTGGTTGCCGCGTGGCCTGACGGCCGACTACTCCGGCTTCGGCACCAACGGTCACGTCGACATCGTGACGTGTTTCGCCAGCCCCGGCGTGCTCCTCGTGCACGTGCAGGAGGACAGCGCTCATCCCGATTTCGAGGTCAGCCGCGAGGTGCTCGGCATCCTGCGTGACGCCCGTGACGCGAAGGGTCGAGAGTTCGAGATCGTCGAGATCCCTGCGCCGCGTCAACTCACCGACGAGCACGGGTTCAACGACTGGAGCTACATCAACCACTACGTCTGCAACGACGCCGTGATCCTGTGTGCCTTCGACGACCCGAACGACGAGATCGCCCGCGAGCGTCTCGCCAAGGCCTATCCCGGCCGCGAGATCGTGCTCCACGATGCCCGCGACATCTTCGCCTGCGGTGGCGGGATCCACTGCATCACCCAACAGCAGCCAGCGTGACGAGGTCGGCATGAGCAGCATCACCGTGTCCGAACTCGAGTACGCACCCCCCGGTGCCGACTCGCTCTTCTTCGACGTCAGCTTCGGGGTCGCCCCGGGGGAGCATGCCGCGATCGTCGGTGCCAACGGTGTCGGCAAGAGCACGATCCTGCGCATCCTCTCGGGTGAACTCGAGGCTGACGACGGCGAGTTCGCCCTCGGCGGGACGACCCTGCGGATGACCCAGGACGTCGGCATGGCCCGACCCGACGACACGCTGCGCGAGATGCTCATCGAGGTCGCCCCCACTGCGTTGCGTGAGGCTGGCCGGGCACTCGTGATCGCCGAGCGCGCCATGTACTCCGGCGAGGACGACGGCATGGCCTACGCCGATGCGCTCACGCACTGGGGTGACCTCGGCGGCTACGAACTCGAGGCGCAGTGGGCGGCCGCGGCGAAGCGCAGCGTCAAGACCGACGTCGATGACTTCCACGTGCGCAAGGTCGGTGAACTCTCGGGCGGCGAGCGTAAGCGTCTCGTGCTCGATCTGCTCCTCAACAGCGGAGCCGACATCCTTCTTCTCGACGAGCCCGACAACTATCTCGACATCCCGACCCGACTGTGGCTCGAGGAGCAGATCAAGGCGTGCCGCAGCACGATCCTGATGGTGAGCCACGACCGGACCCTGCTCGAGCGCGTCGCCACGAAGGTCGTCGTGATCGAGGGGGCGGGTGCGTGGGTCCACGGCGGCGGGTACGACACCTTCCCCGAGGCGCGGGCGCGTCGACAGGAACTCCTCGGCGACGCGCTGAAGCGCTGGAACGACGAGGAGCGGCGGCTCTTCCAGCACATGAAGGTGATGAAGACCCGCGCCGCGCAGAACTTCAAGAACGCGACCAAGGCGAACGCCGCCGAGACCCGGTGGGAGAAGTTCGTGGCAGCAGGTCCGCCGCCCCCGCCCGTGGCCGACCAGAACATCTACGTCAACCTGCGCGGCGCTGACAGCGCTCGGCGTGTCGTGCAGATGCTCTCGGTGTCGGTGAACGACCTGTTCCTCCCGTTCGATGACGAGGTCCACTTCGGTGAACGCGTCGGCCTCATCGGTCCGAACGGCACCGGAAAGAGCCACCTGCTGCGAGCGCTCGACGGGACGATCACCGAGTTCGAGGGCACGATCAACTTCGGTCCGCGCACCAGCATCGGCACGTTCACGCAGATCAACGATCGTCCGGACTTCCGTGGCCGCCAGTGCTTCGAGATCGTGCGCGAGCGGGTGTTCGACGACGAGAAGAGCATGAAGGCCCTCGCTCGTTACGGGCTGGCCGCCAACGCCAAGCAAGAGTTCGACACGTTGTCGGGTGGGCAGAAGGCTCGACTCGAGATCCTGTGCCTCGAGCTCGAGGGCCATAACGTGCTGCTGCTCGACGAGCCCACCGACAACCTCGACATCGAGTCGTCGGAGGCGCTGGAGAAGGCGCTCGACGGGTTCCAGGGCACCGTGATGGCCGTGAGTCACGACCGCACCTTCCTCGCCCGACTCGATCGCTTCGTGATGATCGACGACGACGGCGAGGTGTGGTCTCTACCCGACTACGACACGGCGATGCAGGCCCTCTCGGCCCCGGCGACGATCGCCAAGATCCGCCTCGCCAAGAAACTCACCTGACTCAGGGCGTCTGGGCCAGGCGGTCGACGAGGTCTTTCTGGGGGCCGGCTTCGGGGCCGGCCATGGGGCGGTGGGCGGCGACGTGGGCGAGGGCCGTGGGTGCATCCATGCCCAGCCGGAGGAGCAGACACGCCGCCATCGTCCCGGCTCGGCCGATACCCGCGGCGCAGTGCATCAGCAGGTGCTCGCCCGATCGGACCCGGCGTTCGAGATCATCGAGGAAGGGGAGTGCTCGCTCGATGGTCGGCGCGTGGAGGTCGTGCACCGGGAACCACACGCGGTCGTCGGCCACCGTCGAGATCCAGGTCAGGTAGTCGGGGTAGCGGTCGACGAGCTCGTGCGCCTCGACCAGACAGACGACCGTGGTCGCCCCGCACCGCTCCATCGCGGCGGCGTGGTCGGGGCCGATGGCGTGCTTACCGCACAGCGAGAGCCCGCCGGTCGTGATCGGCAGCGGGATGGTGTCGATCCCTCCGTCGAGTCCACGCGGGCCCAGCCACTTCATATCCGGGCACGGTAACGGCGTACTGTTCCCCGGCATGGGGATTCTTGCGTTCATCGACCGCTTGCGCGCGCTCGCCGAGGCCGATCCTGACCGGATCGCGATCACGTGCGGCGACCAGACCATCACCCGGTCGGAGTTGGTCAGACAGGGTGAGAACCTCGCCGTTCACCTCGCGGCGAACGGGGTCGGCGAAGGTGACATGGTCACCATCGCGACGCCGAACAGCATCGACTGGTTCCTCGCCTACGTCGCGTCGTGGCGGCTCGGTGCGATCCCGCAGCCGATCTCGTGGCGTCTCCCGCAGCGCGAGTTCGAGGCGATCATGGAACTCGCCGATCCGTCGGCCGTCGTCGGTGTCGACGAGGGCACGGTGCCCGGCCGCTGTTGTGTGCCGATGGGATTCCGTGCCCCCGACGCCGATGCGTCGCACCTTCCCCACGTGATCTCATCAGCGTGGAAGGCACCCACCTCGGGAGGCAGCACGGGTCGTCCCAAACTGATCGTCTCGGGAGACCCCGCCGCGCTCGACACCGACGCCCCGCCGCCGCTCCTGCTCGGGACCGACGGATGCCTCGTGATGCCCGGGCCGCTCTACCACAACGGCCCTGGCGTGTGGTCGTGCCAGGCGTTGCTGTACGGCAACCACCTGTCGCTGATGGAGAAGTTTGACGCCGAGGGGGTGCTCGCCCGCATCGAGCGCGACCGGGCGACGGTCGTCTATCTCGTCCCGACGATGATGAAGCGCATCTGGCGCCTCCCGGAGGACGTGCGCGACCGCTACGACCTGTCGAGCCTGAGGGTCGTCTGGCACCTCGCCGAGCCGTGTCCCGAGTGGCTCAAGCAGGTGTGGATCGACTGGCTCGGACCGGAGCGGATCTTCGAGCTCTACGCCGGCACCGAGGCCCAGACGGCGACGATCATCACGGGCGTGGAGTGGCTCGCCCATCGCGGTTCGGTGGGCCGTGTCCAGCCGGGCACGGTCAAGATCACCGACGCCGACGGCAACGAGGTGCCGACGGGCGAGAAGGGCGAGGTCTGGCTGCGCAGCGTGCGCGACACGCCGACCTACCGGTACGTCGGTGCCGAGGCCCGCACGATGGAGGGCGGCTGGGAGTCGCTCGGCGACATGGGCCATCTCGACGCCGACGGGTACCTCTATCTCGGCGACAGGGCGGCCGACATGATCCTCTCCGGTGGGGCGAACATCTACCCCGCCGAGATCGAGGCTGCGTTGCAGGAGTACGAGGGGATCCACTCCTGCGCCGTCATCGGTCTCCCCGACGAGGACAAGGGCAACACGGTGCACGCGATCATCGAGGCCGATCCGGCATCGATCGATCTCGACGCGCTCCGGACGTTCCTCGGTGAGCGACTCGTCGTGTACAAGCTGCCGCGGACCTTCGAGTTCGTCGACGTCCCCCTGCGCGACGACGCCGGCAAGGTCCGCCGGTCGGCCCTGCGCGCGGAGCGTGTGCCGAAGGAGTCGTGAGATGACCGAGTTCGCCGACCGCCCCGTTCCGCAGTGGTACGAGGACGCCAAGTTCGGGATCTTCATCCACTGGGGTCCGTACGCGGTCCCGTGCTACGCGCCGGTCGACCGCGACATGGGCGACCTGATGCGTGCGGGCGACTGGCAGGAGATCTTCAAGTGGAGCCCGTACACGGAGTGGTACCTCAACTCGTGGGCGATCGAGGGCTCACCCACCGAGGCGCACCACGCCGAGCGGTACGGCCCCCAGGTCGCGTACTCCGACTTCGTCGAGGAGTTCCGTGCCCGCTCGGCGGGCGTCGACGTCGCTCACTGGGCCGACCTGTTCTCCGCGGCAGGAGCGAGGTACGTGGTGCCGGTGACCAAGCATCACGACGGGTTCCTGATGTGGCGCAGTTCGATCCCGAACCCGTTCCGTGACGGGTGGATGGCCGAACGTGATCACGTCGGCGAGTTGGCTGCTGCTGTACGCGCCGCAGGGATGCGGTTCGGCCTGTACTACTCGGGCGGCCTCGACTGGACGTTCCGCGAGCCACCGATCCGCGACCTCGTGTCGCTCTTCACCAACGTCCCCTCGACTCACGAGTACCTCGACTACGCGACGGCACACGTCCACGAGCTCATCGCCCGCTACTCGCCGAGCGTCCTCTGGAACGACATCGGGTGGCCGTCGAACGGCGACCCGAACGACATCATCCGCCACTACTACGACGCGGTGCCCGACGGGGTCGTGAACGACCGCTTCAACATGCTCGCGGTGGCGACCGGACAACTCCACGCCGACTTCGTGACACCGGAGTACTCCACGACAGCGGCCGCCAGGAAGTGGGAGGTCTGTCGAGGCATCGGTCGGAGCTTCGGATACAACCGGATGGAGGACGACACCACCTTCCCGTCGGTCGACGAGAACATCTGGATGCTCGTGGACATCGTGGCCCGTGGTGGCAACCTCCTGCTCAACGTCGGGCCGTCGGCCGATGGCCAGATCCCGATGGCCCAGGTCGTGCGGCTCACGGCTCAGGGATGGTGGCTACGCGTGAACGGTGAGGCCGTGTACGGGACGAGCCCGGGTGGTACAGGAACGTGCTCCGACGGGCGCCCGGTGGCCTTCACGACCCGGCCGGGGGTGCTGTTCGCCGCCGTCAAGGGCGCACCGGAGCGAGAGGTCTCGTTCGAGTGTGACCGCCCGGCCGACGGTGCAGAGGTGACGATGCTCGGGAACACCCGGGTGC
>JBEBDM010000289.1:0-3378 GCA_041156905.1 Actinomycetota bacterium
CCCAACTGCGGAACGAGCCGGTCTCGCCGCTGCACAGGAAGCGATCGGCGGCCGCGGCGACACGGCGCGACAGTTCGTCGCTGGCCGTAGGAGAGTCGACGCCGAGGACCTCGTCGACCCAGCGTCCGAGCTGTTCCTTGCTCGTGCAGCGGAAGGCGGGTGCGAGGGCGAGATCGAGTGCGCTCCTCCCAGCGCCTCGCGCCACCGGAATGCCGGCCCGACGAAGTGCCTCCTCGACCGGGACGAGCTGCTCGTTGGTGCGTGCCAGCACGGCGAGGTCGTCGGGTTCGTGCCGCTGCATCCACGCCCTGATGCGAGTGACGGTGTCCGCAACCTCGGCCTGCTCGTTCTCGAGTGCGGTGACCGTGACGACACCCATCCCGTGCTCGTCCCCGGCCGTCGAGTCGTCGGTGAGGCCGGCCGCACGCAGTGCGGATGCTGCGGCTGCAACGACCGTCGGCGCGCATCGGTGGTTGCGGCTGAGGCTGATGACGGTGACGCCGGGGTAGCGACGCTCGACCTCGGCGAAGACGGTGTGGTCGGCGCCGTTCCAGCCGTAGATCGCCTGTCGCGGGTCGCCGACGAGACACATGTCGGGTCGGCCGTCGACGAGTGCGTCGAGGAGCGCAGCCTGGAGCGGGTTGAGGTCCTGCGCCTCGTCGACGAACACGTGCCGGAAGCGCCACCGCACGGCATCGGCCCACGCGGTGTCGGTGCGGAGCCCCTGGAGAACCTGCTGGAGCAGGTCATCGAAGTCGACCACGCCGCGCCGTCGCTTGGTATCGGCGTAGGCGGTGGCCACCTCGCCGAGCCGCGAGGCGGGCACTGCGCTGCGGCGGCGCTCGAGGCGACAAGCGCCCTCGTAACGCACCGGGTCGAGTAGGCGAGCGCGGGCCCAGTCGAGGTCGGTCATCGCGAGGAACGGGTCGACCTTGAGCGAGATGCTGGTGAGGGCTTCGCGCATCAGCCTGACTCGGTCGCCGGCCACCGACGGCGCCGACTCGTTGCGCGAGAGCGCACGGTCGCGCAGCAGGCGCAGCGCGATCGAGTGGAAGGTGCCGGCCTCGACGTGCTCGCGGATGTCGAGGGTGCGCAAGCGACGGCGTAGTTCGCCGGCGGCGTCGCGGGTGAACGTGAGGGCGAGGACGTGCTGCGGATGAGCCGACTCGGTGGCGATCCGGTACGCGATGCGCCGGGTGAGCACCGTGGTCTTGCCCGACCCCGCAGCAGCGACGATCGCCAGTGGTGCCGCCTCGGTGGTGACGGCCTCGCGCTGCGCGGCATCGAGCCCGCGGAGGAGGTGGTCGGCCGTCATGCCGTCACCCTAGAGCGTGACCCGGGGCTACAGTCCCGGCCATGCCCTTCCCGCAGCGCAACCTCAACCGCGACGAGACCATCGCACTCGACATGCACCCGCACTGGTGGTTCTTCGCCAAGCAGACGGCGGTCACGGTGGTCGTCGTGATCCTCTCGCTCCTGGCGATCCCCAAGGACAAGGACTGGATGACCTACCCGCTCGTCGTGCTCCTCGTGATCGTGGGCGCGTGGCTGGCCATCCGGTACCTGAAGTGGGTCACCACCAACTTCGTGATCACCTCGCAGCGCGTGATCTTCCGCGAAGGGGTCATCGCCAAGAAGGGCATCGAGATCCCGCTCGAGCGTGTCAACAACGTCAACTTCAACCAGGGCATCGTCGAGCGCATCCTCGGCGCCGGCGACCTGCTGATCGAGTCGGGTGGCGAGGACGGTAAGCAGCGCTTCACCGACATCCGTCACCCCGAGGCCGTGCAGAACCTGATCCACGCCCAGATGGAAGCAGTGGCCGCCCGTCGCGGTGGCTACAGCCGGGCGGAGGCACCGGCAGCAGTGGCCGACCCGACCGGGCAGCTCGAGCGTCTCGCCGACCTCCTCGACCGCGGCGTGATCACCCAGGACGAGTTCGACGCCCAGAAGGCCCGCCTCCTCGGCTGACAGCCACCCGATCTCCGGCGTATGTGTGCCGGAAACCGACACACATACGCCGGAGATCGGAGGTGTTATGTGTGTGATGTCAGGGGGAGACGTGGGCGCCGCGGGTCGGGCGCACGATCCAGCCCTCGGTGAGCGCACCCGGCTGGGTGAGTGCGACCACACAGCCGCCAAAGCCACCACCGGTCATGCGGGCGCCCCACACGCCGGGTGTCGCCACCAGCCGGGCGACAGCGGCGTCCATCTGCGGCGTCGACGTCTCGTACAGGTCGCGCAGGCTCTCGTGGCTCTCGACCATCAGGCGACCGGCGTCGGCGAGCTCGTGCAGTTCGAGGGCGGCGGCCATGTCGCGCACGCGCTGGTTCTCGGCGACGACATGTCGGGCGCGGCGCTGGGCCACGGGATCGCCGATGCGACCGGTGTCGAGCAGGGTCGCATCGCGGAGCGGGCCGATGGCGGCCTCGGCGGTCGCGCACTCGGCGACCCGGTCGGCGTAGGGGCTGCCGACGAGGGTGCGGTGGGCCACGAACTGCACGACGACCTCGACGTCGTCGGGAATGCGGACTGGCGCCGCCAGGAGCGTGCCGCAGTCCATCATCAGGGCGTGGCCCTCGAGGCCCGCCGCGATGCACCACTGGTCCATGATCCCGCTGGGAACACCCGAGGCGCGCTGCTCGGCGCGCTGGCACATGAGGGCGATGTCGAGTGGTGACCCCTCTGCTCCCAGCGCGAGGGCCACGGCGAGTTCGAGCGCCGCGCTGCTGCTGAGACCAGCACCGATCGGGATCGCGGTCGTGACGGTTCCTCGGAAGCCGATCGTGGGAGCGAGCTCGCTCACGACGCCGGCGACGTACCGACCCCACGCGGGCGACACCGATTCAGGGTGGTCGACGCGGAGGGGAAGGTCGACCGGGTCGGGCTCGTCGATCGACGTCAGCATGATCCGGTCGCCACCCGGCTCGCCGTCGATCACCGTGGCGCGGTCGATCGCCATGGGGAGGACGAGCCCGCCCGTGTAGTCGGTGTGGTCGCCGATCAGGTTGACGCGGCCGGGAGCGACGATGCGCATGTCGGGACCCTCAGGACAGTCCGAGGAGTGCGCTGAACCGCTCCAGCGACTCCAGATCGAACGGGGCGCGCAGGGCGATGTTCACCTGGTCGGCGCCGGCAGCGACGTACTGCCCGATGCGGTCGACCATCTCCTGATCGCTGCCGTTCAGCACTCCGGGGCGGACCACCTCGGCGATCTGGCCGAACTGCTGGACGAGGCTCTCCTCGCTGAACGCGAGACCGAGGTTGACGGCACGCCGGATCTCGCGGGGGTCGCGACCGAACCGGGCGCAGTGCTCCTCGAGGACGGCCGACTTCTGGGCGAACTCCTCGGGCGACGCGAAGGGGATGTTCCAGCCG
>JBEBDM010000290.1:0-3487 GCA_041156905.1 Actinomycetota bacterium
CGTCGTTCGCGAACTGGTGGACCCACGACTGGATCTGCAACTGGTCGTCGTTGAGGGAGAAGTCAGCCATGTCCCGAAAGTTACCGAGTGGTAACCCTTCGGGCCAACCCCAGCCGACACAGAGGACTACGGTGCGCGCATGACCCGTCGCGACACCCTCGCCCACCGGAAGTCCCTCGTCCCCGTGCTCCTCGCCGGCACCCTCCTGCTTGCCTCGTGCAGCAGCGGATCGGAGTCGAGCGCGACGAGTGCACCGGCCGGAACGGGCGCCGTCGAGACCACCTGGGCACCGACCGACACCGAGCCGGCGGCAAACATGCCCACGGATGCCGATGCGGCCACCATCGCCGCCGTCCAGGCGGCTGTCGACGCCAGCGGTGAGGGCTGCGACCCGCTCGACACCACCCGTTGCCTCCTCCCCTTCCCGAGCAACGCCTTCACCGTCGCCGATGCCGCCACGGCCACCGGCCTGCGGGTCGCCTTCCCCACCGAGGGAATGCCGGTGAACGAGAGCGGCGTCGTCGTCGACCCGACGGAGTGGAACCGCAACGACGGCTTCAGCCCGAACACGCCGTTGCTCGTCCGCATGCCCGGCCTCGACGCCGAGGCCTCGGCGCTCCCCTCCTGGACCGACATCGGAGCGTCGCTCACCGACACCTCACCCGTCGTCCTCGTCGACCTCACCAGCGGTGAACGGATCCCGCTCTGGGCCGAACTCGACGCCCACGCGGACAGCGACGACGACCGCCTCCTCACCATCCGGCCGGCGATCTCGCTGCCCGAGGGCCACCACTTCGCCGTCGGCCTCCGTGGTCTCGTCAACACGGGCGGCGCTGCACTTCCGACCGGTGACGTGTTCCGCGTCTACCGCGACAACCTCCTCACCGGCATCGCAGCCGTCGAGGACCGCCGCCCGGCGATGGACGATGCGCTCGCCGCGCTCGAGGGAGCCGGCGTCGCACGTTCCGACCTGCAGATGGCCTGGGACTTCACCGTCGCCAGCACCGACTCGATCTCGTCGCGCATGCTCTCGATCCGCGACCAGGCGCTCGCCCAGCTCGGCGAGAGCGCCCCGGCCTACACGATCACCGCCGTGACACCCGACGCCGAGGACGGCATCGCCCTCCAGATCGCCGGCACCTACACGGTGCCCAACTTCCTCACCGGCGATGGCTCGCCGGGCAACTCGTTCTTCTATGCGGAGGAGGGCCCCGACGCCCTGCCGACCGTCAACCCGGAGAACCCGACGCTCGAGGCACCGTTCCTCTGCAACATCAGCGTGGCGACGATGGAGGGCACCGAACCGGCGCACCTCGTGCAGTACGGACACGGCCTGCTCGGCAGCAACGACGAGATCAACGCCGGCAACGTGCGCAACATGAGCAACGAGCACAACGTCGTGCACTGCGCCACCAAGTGGGCCGGCATGGCCGAGGACGACATCGGCAACGCCGCGCTCACCCTCGGCGAGTTCACGAACTTCGACACCATGGCTGATCGTCTCCAGCAGGGTGTGCTCAACCAGATCGTCCTCGGGCGGTTGATGACGCGCGACGGCGGACTCGCCGACGACCCGAACTTCCAGCGCGCCGACGGCACGCCCCTCGTCGACCGCACCCACCTCGACTACGACGGCAACAGCCAGGGCGGGATCATGGGGTTGATGCTCGCTGCCGTGTCGCCTGACATCGAGCGCGCCGTCCTCGGCGTGCCGGGGATGAACTACTCGCTGCTCCTGCCGCGCTCGGTCGACTTCGACACGTACGAGGCGATCATGGAGCCCGCGTACCCGAACGATCTCGACCGCGTGCTCATCTTCGGGATGGTCCAGATGTTGTGGGACCGCGGCGAGGGGGCCGGCTACGTCCAGCACCTCACGGCGAACCCCTACCCCGGCACCTCGGCCAAGACGGTCCTCCTCCACGTCGCCTACGGCGACCATCAGGTCACCGAACTCTCGGCGCTCGTCGAGGCCCGCACCATCGGTGCCACGATCCACCGTCCGGTCGCGGCCGAGGGTCGCTGGGCGGAGGTCGAGCCCGGCTGGGGACTCGAGTCGACGACGTACCCGTCGAGCGGTAGTGCCATCGTCATCTGGGACTCGGGCATGGCCCCGATCCCGTTCGAGAACCTCGCACCTCGTGAGGGCGACGACTCGCACGAAGACCCACGTGCCGATGCCGACGTCCGTGTCCAGAAGGCGTCGTTCCTCTTCGAGGACGCCCTCATCGACGTGTGCGGCGCAGCGGCCTGCACCGCCGACCATCGCGAGTAGTCGCACCACCTCGTAGCAGTCACACGCTGCGGACCTGCCACGGGTTCGCTGGTGCGGCGCGCCCGACACCCGGCTGCGTGCTCAGCCGACCGGGATCGCGAGGAGAGCCGCGGCAGCGGCCTCGATCGTCAACTTCGCACCCGGCTTGTAGGCGTGCACGCCGTCCCAGCGGTAGCCGAGGTCGCTCGCGATGGCCGGGTCGGCGCAGTACTCGGGGGGACCGGCGACGAAGGTCGTCGTGGCCGGGTTGGCCGCCGCCACCTGACGGAGAAGGTCGTTGAGCCGGGCCACGTGGTCGTCCATGCCGCGCTCCGGCAGCGCCGGGACACCAGCGCCCGAGACGTCCTGGGGACGCATGCACGGGATCTCGAGGAGCGCGACCTTGGCCCCCGTCGACACGAGCGCATCGATGCCGCGTTGGACCCCGGCGACGAAGCGGTCGTCGTTGGCCTGGGTGCCGAAGGCCAAGACCTGCCCGTCGAGTTCGACGTCGAAGACGTCCCACGCACCGATGACGACGAGAGCCAACTGCGCGTCCGACCGCTCGGCCGCGGCGATCCACTCGGCATCCCAGCCCTCGCAGGTCGAGAACGTGCGCGTGTAGCCGTTGCGACTGCTCACGGCGACCCCGGTGTCGTAGACGCTGCAGCCCTCCACCGAGCCGTCCTCGATGAGGAACGTCGACTCGATGCCGTCGGGCATGTTGATCGCGAGCGAGTGGGCGGTCGAGTCACCGACGATCACCATGCGGCGCGGGAGATCGGTCGGTGCCACCGGAGCCGTGGTGGTGGTCGTCTCGATGCTGGCGGCCGGATCGGTGACGGGAGCAGCCGAGGTCGACGACTCTGCCATGGGTGCGGTGGTGGTCGTCACTGCGCCGACGGCCTTGGGGTCGAAGACCACCCCGCTGCTCGTGTCACGTGCCGCGTCGAAGGAGGTGGGAGCCGAG
This sequence comes from Actinomycetota bacterium, assembly GCA_041156905.1. Taxonomy (GTDB): domain Bacteria; phylum Actinomycetota; class Acidimicrobiia; order Acidimicrobiales; family Ilumatobacteraceae; genus UBA668. Next base: position 3,225 of record JBEBDM010000290.1, read on the forward strand.
GCGAAGTAGAGGGTGAGCGGCACCAACAGGGCGATGACGGTGGTCCCGGCAGCGAGCGTGATCGTGTTCCAGTCGCGCCGACGCTTGTCCTTCCACCATCGACCGAGAACCCCTTGGCGGATCGGCGTCTCGATGAAGCGGTACGACACCTCGCTCACCGGCACGGTGATGGCCATCGCCAGCACGAACCGTCCCACCGACCCGCTGTAGGCGTCGCACATCCGGCTGATCGGCCAGCTCCACAGGTAGAGGCCGTACGAGCG
>JBEBDM010000291.1:0-2629 GCA_041156905.1 Actinomycetota bacterium
GCGCGGGCCGAATCCAGCGGCGTTGGACGCAGCGCCCGAGGGACCGCCGGAGAACGACGGCGGCGGGGCGGGAGGGAACGACGGGGGCGGCGGAGGGGGCGGCGGCATCGAGCTCATGGACGCGACCGTAGCCGCGCTGCGGATGCGTGTCGGACGACTGAGGTACGTCGGCCCGACTCGCCCGGCGCGACCGCTTGGCGACTACCGGAAGGGTCGGTCGCGGCGGGATGCCAGCGGCCGCGCCCACCAGCGCGCGCTGAACCGCCACGTCGGGGCCCGCATCGGACTCTGCTCACCGGGGATCACGACGGGACGCGGCCACAGGGCCTCGACGGCAGCGGCGATGGCCACGGCCTCCTCGTCGGTCGGTGCGGGAGAGATCTGCGGGTCAGGCATGGTGTCGGTCTCGGGCGGTCGGCTCAGAGCGGCATGTTGCCATGCTTGCGGCGGGGGAGTTCCTCGCGCTTGGTGCGGAGCATGCGCAGGCCCTGCACCAGCTTCTGGCGGGTCTCGGCCGGGTCGATCACGTCGTCGACGTAGCCGCGCTCGGCAGCGTTGTACGGGTTGGCGTAGCGCTCGGTGTACTCGGCGACGAGTTCGGCACGGCGTGCCACCGGGTCGGCGGCCTGCTGCAGTTCGCGGCGGTACACGATCTCGACGGCACCCTGCGGGCCCATCACGGCCAGCTCGGCGGTCGGCCACGCATAGGCGAGGTCGGCGCCGATCGACTTGCTGTTCATCACCACGTACGCACCGCCGTAGGCCTTGCGGGTGATGATCTGGATCCGCGGCACCGTCGCCTCGCAGTAGGCGTACAGCAACTTCGCGCCGTGGCGGATGATGCCGTTGTACTCCTGATCGACACCGGGCAGGAAGCCGGGAACGTCGACGAAGGTGACGAGCGGGATGTTGAAGGCGTCGCAGGTGCGCACGAAGCGGGCAGCCTTCTCGCTGCTCTCGATGTCGAGCACGCCGGCGAGGACCATCGGCTGGTTACCGACGATGCCGACAGGGTGACCGTCGATGCGCGAGAAGCCGCACACGATCGACTTCGCGAAGTGCGGGAAGTACTCGAAGAACTCACCGTCGTCGACGCAGTCGCGGATGACCTTCTTCATGTCGTACGGCTGGTTCGGCGAGGCCGGGAGGATCGTCTGCAGGTCGGGGCAGAGACGGTCGGGGTCGTCGGCGGTCTCGGTGGCCGGCGGCTCCTCGAGGTTGTTGCTCGGCAGGAACGACAGCAGGAAGCGGACGTCGTCGAGACAGGCCTTCTCGTCGTCGCTGACGAACGTGGCGACACCGCTCTTGCTGGCGTGGCTCATCGCGCCGCCGAGCTGCTCGAGGGTGACCTCCTCGCCGGTGACCGTCTTCACGACATCGGGGCCGGTGATGAACATGTGGCTCGACTCGCGCACCATGAAGATGAAGTCGGTCATCGCCGGGCTGTACACGGCGCCACCGGCGCACGGGCCGAGGATCACCGAGATCTGCGGGACCACGCCACTGGAGAGCACGTTGCGGTAGAAGATGCCGCCGTAGGAGGCGAGGCTGACCACGCCTTCCTGGATGCGGGCGCCGGCGCCGTCGTTGAGACCCACGACCGGGGCACCGACCTTGAGGGCGAGGTCCATCAGCTTGTGGATCTTCTCGGCGAACACCTCGCCGAGAGCGCCGCCGAACACGGTGAAATCCTGGGCGAACACGAACACCTTGCGGCCGTCGACGGTGCCCCACCCGGTGATCACACCGTCGGTGTAGGGGCGCTCCTCGAGCCCGGCGGCCTGGGCGCGGTGGCGGGCGAGGAGGTCGAGTTCCTGGAAGCTGCCCTCGTCGAGGAAGTACTCGATGCGCTCGCGGGCCAGCATCTTGCCCTTCTCGTGCTGGCGCTCGACCGAGCGGGGCGAACCGGCGTTGTAGGCCTGCTCACGACGACTGCGGAGGTCGTCGAGCTTCTCGGCCATGGGATCGGTGGTCACGGCTCGTCACGCTAGTGGCCGTGGGGGTGTGCGTCACACCCGCGAGGCCTCCCACGTGGTCTGACGAGGGCTGCCGTGGCGGGCAGGGCAGGATGGGGCCGTGCCCGCTGACCCGTCCGCCCCGCTCGTGGCCCCTGCCCCGATGCTCGCCACGCTCTCCGAGACGATCCCGCAGAGCCCGGCGGGGCACGACGGCCCGCCGGAGTGGCTCTACGAGCCGAAGTGGGACGGCTTCCGGTGCATCATCGTCCGCGACGGCGACGAGGTCCTGCTCAGCAGTCGTCGCGAGCGGCCGTTCAACCGCTACTTCCCCGAACTCCTGCCCGTGATGCTCGAGCAGCTGCCGGAGCGCTGCATGGTCGACGGCGAGATCGTCCTGCCCCGGGCCGATGGTCGGGGTCTCGACTTCGACGCCCTTCTCCAGCGCATCCACCCCGCCGAGTCTCGGGTGCGGCGCCTTGCCTCGGAGACCCCAGCGTCCTTCGTGGCGTTCGACCTCATCGTCGACGGTGACGACCACCTCTTGTCGGTACCACTTCGCGAACGTCGCTCGCGCCTCGAACGGATGGCCGCGCCGTGGACGACACCTCTCCATCTCTGCCCGGCCTCCACCGACCCCGCCGTCGCGTCTCGGTGGTTCAACGAGTTCGAGG
>JBEBDM010000292.1:0-3140 GCA_041156905.1 Actinomycetota bacterium
GTTCAGCAGCATCCGCCTCGCCGAGATGCTGGTGGAGGAGTGCGGTCTGCCCGCCGACTACCTGCACGTGGTCACTGGCGGCGGCTCGACCGTCGGCAACGCCATCGTCGATCATCCCGAGATCGCACTCGTGACCTTCACCGGGTCGCCCGAGGTCGGCTGGTCGATCCGGGCGCGGGCGCCGCGCAAGCGCGTGGGTCTCGAGCTCGGCAACAACGCTCCGTGCATCATCCACGCCGACGGCGACTGGGCCACGGCGGCGGCGAAGATCAAGGTGGCCGGGTTCAGCCACGCCGGTCAGTCGTGCATCAGCACCCAGCGGGTGCTCGTCCACTCGTCGGTGGCAGCCCAGTTCACCGAGGCCCTCGTGAACCACGTCGAGACCCTCGTGGTCGGCGACCCGCTCGACGAGGCGACCGATGTGTCGGCGCTCATCAGCAAGGGTGAGCGCGACCGCGTCCACGGGTGGGTCGAGGAGGCCGTCGCCGAGGGGGCGACCATCGCGACCGGCGGGACCCTCGACGGCGCGGGAGTGCTCCGCCCGACGGTGGTCACCGGCGCTCGTCACGACATGAAGGTCTGCGCCCTCGAGGTCTTCGGTCCGGTGGTGACCGTGACCGAGTACGACGACGTCGACGAGGCCCTACGACTCGCCAACGACTCGCGCTACGGCCTGCAGGCGGCGATCTTCACCAAGGACATCTCGCTCGCCCTCAAGGCCGTGCGGACCCTCGACTTCGGCGGTGTCCTCGTGAACGAGGTCCCGACCTGGCGCGCCGACCAGCAGCCCTACGGTGGCCTCCGTGACAGCGGCAACACCCGTGAGGGCCCGGCGTACTCGGTCCGGGAGATGACCGAGATCCGGATGGTCATCCTCTCGTGACATCCGCGCCGGCGGGGTACCGGCCGGCGCTCGACGGGCTCCGGGCGGTCGCCGTACTGCTCGTGGTTCTCTTCCACTCCGGGGTCGGGGTGGTCGCGAACGGCTACGTCGGGGTCGACGTGTTCTTCGCGCTGTCCGGCTACCTCGTGACCTCGGTGATCCTCGCCGAGCACCAGTCGACAGGTCGGCTCGAGCTACGGCGCTTCTACGCCCGACGGGTGCGCCGTCTCCTCCCGGCGTCGCTCCTCGTCATCACCGTCACGTCCCTGGTGACCCCGCTCATCGTCCCGCGTCTGCAGCGTGCGGCGTTCGTCGGTGACGCACGAGCAGCCCTCCTGTACGTCGCCAACTGGCACTTCGCCGGTGCATCGACCGACTACTTCGCGCACGACGTCAGCCGGAGTCCCTTCCTGCACATGTGGTCGCTCGCCGTGGAGGAACAGTTCTACGCCGTCTATCCGGCCTTGCTGCTCACCGCCATGTGGATCGTTCGTCGTCGCTGGCCGCACCGGACCCGTGCCGCCGTGGGTGCCGTGCTGGGTCTCGTCGGTGTCCTCTCTCTGGTGCGTTTGGTAGTGCTCTCCGACTCGAACCCCGTGGCCGCCTACTACGCCACGGACGCCCGGCTCTACCAACTCGTGGGTGGGGCGGTGCTCGCTCTCGGGGTCCGCCGCTGGACCGGATGGACGCACCGGTGGCCACTCGCGACCTCGCGGCTCGGTGTCGTCGCCCTCGTCGCTCTGGTGGGCCTGGCGACGTCACTGGTCGACCTCGGTTCCGCTGCTCGCGGTCTGTTCGTGGTCGCGGTGACCCTGGCCCTCCTCGTGGCAGCCGAAGGGGCGCAGACACACGGTGTCTCGACCTTGCTCGCCTCCCGACCCCTGGTGTGGGTCGGGACGCTCTCGTACGCGGTCTATCTCTGGCACTGGCCCGTGATCGTGCTCGTGGACGAGGTCGTCGAACCCTCGCCGTGGGTCATGGTCGCCGTGGCGACCTCGGCGTCGCTCGCGCTCGCCATGCTCAGCGGCCGCATCCTCGAGCAGCCGATCCGCCGCAGCGTGCGGTGGAACGGACGTCCGCTCACAGTGGTGGCCGGTGGACTCGCGCTCGGACTCGTGGTGGCTGTCGTGGTGCCACCCGTACTCGCCTCACACCGCCGTCCGGCGACGTGGGCACGGGAGCCGGCGTCGATCGTGGCGATCCCCGCCGTCGAGGGCGTCGACCCCGCTCGCGTGGCAGCGGTGCTCGCCGAGGCCGTTCCCACGGACGACGCCATCGAGAAGGCGATCGACGCGATGCCCGACCACGACGAGTTCTCCTGCCGCCCCGCAGAGCCGGAGACGTGTGTCGTCGTGCCGGAAGGCGACCTCAGCGTCCTGCTCCTCGGCGACAGCAACGCTCTGATGCTCCTGCCCGTCCTGCGCGAGGTCGCCGAACGCGAAGGGATCCGCCTGGCGTCGATGACCCGGCCTGGGTGCCCGTGGCAACAGGGGCTGACGTGGCAGACCGACAGCCAGCCGCTGATCGACCAGTGCACGGCCGCCCGTCAGCAGGCGTACGACACGCTCCTGCCGTGGTTCGCCCCCGACATCGTGGTGCTGGTGGAGGTCCCCCGTGACCCCGGCTCGCGTGCCGACACGTTCTGGTCGCAGGAGCCGGGCGAGGTCGCCACGGCAACGGCTGCATCGCTCGACCTACTCACCGCCGGTGGCGCCCGCGCCCTGATGGTCGAGCCGCTGCCGTACTCGATGGACGAACCGACGATCTGCCTGTCGGCTGCGCAGACCGCGGGGGAGTGTGCGTTCGAGGCCAACGCGGAGCCCTTCCCGACCGAACGGGTGATGCGCTCCGAGGCAGAGCAGCGTGACGACACATGGACCGTCGACCTCGACCTGGTCGGTTGTCCGCTCCGGCCGGTGTGCGCGGCAGCGATCGACGGTGAGGTCGTCTTCCGCGACCGCTACCACCTCACCGAGGCGTGGTTGGCGGAGCGTGTCGACGTGGTCTGGGCGACGATGGTGGCCACCGGAGCCTTCGAGGGTTGGTTCGACCCCGCCTGATCCGGCCCTGGCGTCGCCGACCCGGATGGCCCGCTCAGATGTTGCGGCCGGCGGCCTTCCAGTACTCGTCCTTGAGCAGGCGCTTGTAGAGCTTCCCGGTCGGGTGTCGCGGCAGCTCGGCGCGGAAGTCGACCGAACGCGGGCACTTCACGTCGGCGAGGTGCTCGCGGCAGTAGGCGATGAGTTCACGCGAGAGC
>JBEBDM010000293.1:0-5425 GCA_041156905.1 Actinomycetota bacterium
TGGGACCGATCGACGGTGTCTACGGCGTCGCCACCGAACAGGCCGTGATGGCCTTCCAGAAGTACCTCGGACTCGAGCGCACGGGTGAGGTCGACGAGAACACGGCAGCCTTCCTCAGCGAATTCAAGGAACGTGCGAGGGGATCGGCCGACAGTGGCACGCTCATCGAGGTCGACAAGACCAAGCAGCTCGCCTTCCTGATCGTCGACGGCCGCACGGAGTGGACGTTCAACACGAGCACCGGCAGCGAGAAGCCGTATCGGGCCCGCAACAAGCAGGAGCCCTGGAAGATCGAGACGGGCGACAGCATCACCCCGAATGGCGTCTACGTGATCGACCGTCAGCGTGAGGACGGCTGGTGGGAGGGCGACCTCGGCAAGATCTACCGTCCGAAGTACTTCATCGGCGGTGTGGCCCTGCACGGCATGACCAGCGTGCCCGGATACGCGGCGTCGCACGGGTGTGTGCGCCTGAGCCTCCCGGCCATGGACTTCCTCTGGGACCTCGGCTACGTGAACGAGGGCTTCACGGTCTGGGTGCACGGCGACAGCACCCCCGACGCGTAGCCGGGGCTGTCGGCCGGTGCCCGTCGAGGAACGGGCCGCAGGGTCGCGCTGACCCCCTGTTCTGACACTTTCCGTCGCACTACAGTCGCCGCTGCATGTCGCCTGAAGAGTTCCTCACCCGACTGCGACCGTGGGCCGACCCCGCCGTGGTTCAGGTCGGTCGGCTCGCGATGCACGTTCCGCTCCCGGTGCCCACCGGAGCCGGCCGTGAGCGTCGCTCGCTCGACGGACGCTGGTCGTTCCGGCTCGTCGACCATCCCGACAAGGTCACTGATCGCCTCGTGACCGGGCCGATCCCGGCGATCGCTCGCGGGTGGACGCAGGTGGCCGTCCCGGGGAACTGGACGATGCAGGACGTCGGCGACCTCCCGCACTACACCAACGTGCAGATGCCCTTCGCCGGCCCGCCCCCGGCACTGCCCGAGCGCGTGCCCACGGGCATCTACCGGCGATCGGTACGTGTCCCCGCGGGCTGGCTCGCCGAGCGTTCGGCGAACCGGGTCGTGCTCCACGTGGGTGGCGTCGAGAGCGTCCACGCCGTGTGGGTGAACGGTGGACTCGCCGGATACGGAACCGACAGCAAGCTGGCGAGTGAGTACGACGTGACGTCGTTGCTGCGTGCCGGTGAGAACGAGATTGCGATCGTCGTGGTGCGCTACAGCGCTCAGAGCTACGTCGAGGACCAGGACCAGTGGTGGATGGCGGGTCTTCACCGGGGCGTCTCGCTGGAGTGCCGGCCCTCGACCCACCTCGCCGATGTGCGCGCTGATGCGTTGCTCCGACTGTCCGATGGGGTCGGCATCCTCGATGCCGTCGTCGAGACGGCCTTCACCCGTCGGGCCCTGAAGGGGTGCTCCGTGCGCACCACGCTGCGCTCGCCGAAGGGCACCAAGGTCGGCAGGCCGATCACCTCGGTGGTGCCGCACTCGATGCACGCCTACGTGTTCGAGGGTCACGTCACTCGCCACCACCACGAGGTGCCCTCGGTGCTCGCGTGGTCGGCGGAGTCGCCCGCGCTCTACTCGCTGGACGTCGAGCTGCTCTCGCCCGACGGCGACGTGCTCGACGCGACGACGCAGCGGATCGGTTTCCGCACGGTCGAGGTCCGCGATCGCCAGTTGCTGGTGAACGGCCGACCCGTCTGGATCTTCGGCGTGAACCGTCATGACCACCATCCCGACAACGGCAACGTGGTGAGCGTCGACGACATGCGCGCCGATCTCGTGCTGATGAAGCAGCACAACGTCAACGCGGTGCGCACCTCGCACTACCCGAACGACCCGGCGTTCTACGACCTCTGTGACGAGCTCGGCCTCTACGTGATCGACGAGGCCAACATCGAGAGCCACGCGTACAACACGCTGCTCTGCTCCCGTCCCGAGTGGCAGGCGACGTGGCTCTCGCGAGGCAGCCGGATGGTGCAGCGCGATCGCAACCACCCGTGTGTCATCGCATGGAGCCTCGGCAACGAGAGCGGCTACGGCGTGAACCACGACGCGCTCGCTGGCTGGATCCGCAGCACCGACCCGAGTCGGCCGCTGCACTACGAGGGCGCCTCGTTCCACGCCGGATGGGAAGCGGGCCACACGGCCACCGACATCACCTGTCCGATGTACCCGACCATCGAGGCGATCCGTCGCCACGGTCTCGAGAGCGATGACCATCGCCCGTTGATCATGTGCGAGTACAGCCATGCGATGGGCAACAGCAACGGATCGCTGGCCGACTACTGGGACGTGATCACCTCGACGCCCGGTCTCCAGGGCGGGTTCGTCTGGGAGTGGAAGGACCACGGTCTGCGCCAGCGCCTCGCGGATGGGAGCACGCGGCTCGCCTTCGGCGGGCAGTTCGGCGACGCTCCTCACGACGGCAACTTCGTGGCCGACGGACTCGTGGGGAGCGAGCACGACCCGCACCCGGCGATGCGCGAACTGGCGTGGTGCCACCGGCCGGTGACGGTGACGGCGAGCGCTCGTCGTGGTGGTGGGTTGCGTGTCGAGAACCGCAGGTCGTTCAGCGACCTCTCCGACCTCGTGGCCGAGTGGGAACTGCTGGTCGACGGTGAGCGTCAAGCGTCGGGTCGTCTCGACCTACCGGCGATCGCCCCGGGTGCCGCCGTCGACGTGCCCTGGCCGTGCGACCTCCCGTCGGTTCCCTCGTCGGCCGTCCACGTCACGGTGAGGTTCCGGCAGCGTCGTGCGACCCCGTGGGCGGCGGCGAGTCACCTCGTCGCCTGGGACCAGGTCGAGGTACAGGCGCGTACCCACGGATTCGGTCCGCGTCGTCGGTCCGAGCCGACCCTCGACCTCGTGCAACCGCGCCTCGCCCTCTGGCGCGGTGCCACCGACAACGACGGCTTCAAGCTCCTGCCCGACCTCCGCGAGCGCATCAAGGTCGGCGGCACGGCCCTCAGCGCGTGGCTGGCCCTCGGCCTCCACGAACGCGACCCCGAGGAGCTGTGCGAGTACCACCACGACGTCACCGATCGTCCGGATGGTGCATGGCACCACCACGAGGTCGTCGTCCCACACGCCGACCTGCCGCGCGTGGGCGTGACGTTCACGCTGCCGGGCCGCTTCAGTCGGGTCCGTTGGTTCGGCCGTGGCCCGCACGAGAACTATCCCGATCGCAAGGCCTCCGCGATGTGGGGTATGTGGGAGGACGAACCCGACGCGCTGCCGTACCTGGTGCCGCAGGAGTTCGGCCTGCGTTGCGACTGCTGGTGGGTCGAGTTCGTCGACCCGCGTCGTGGCGAGACGGTCCGCATCGACGTGTCGGGTAAGCCACTGCACATCTCGGCGACCCACCACACGGCCGACGATCTCTACGCAGGTGAGGGTCAGCACGCGTTGCGTCCGCGACGTGAACTCGTCGTGCACCTCGATGTCGCCCACCGCGGTCTCGGGACGGCGAGCTGTGGACCCGACGTGCTCCCGCAGTACCGGCTCGGTACCGGCACGTACTACCTCGACTACCGCGTCAGCCGGACCCTCGGCTGACCGGCCGACGCAGTCGGGCCAGATCCGTCAGGTTCGCGGCGGATCGGCGGAGGTGGCGCGTCGTACGCGTAGCGGCCGGTCGTCGGCGTTGCGGCAGTGACCCGTGGCGAGGTCGAAGCGCCAACCGTGCAGCGTGCACACGAAGTCGCCACCGTCGACCTCGCCGAACACGCTGAGGTCAGCTTCGCGGTGCGGGCACGTGCGCTGCACCATGTAGTCGCCCACCCGGATCTCCTCGTCGGCGATCCCGCCGCGCTCGGGCGTGAGCTTGCGCTGTGCCTCCGCCTCGGCTCGGCGCATCCGCTCGACGTCGAGTGACTTGAAGAAGTTGTAGAGGTACTCGTTGAACGAGCCGCGTCGCCATGCACTGAAGCGGCAACTCAGGAACAGGCTGTTGCTCCAGTCGTTGGCGCGGGCTGCGACGACCGTCTCGACGAGTTCGCGCTGCACGCTGAACCGGAAGGCGTGATCCTCGCCGGCCCACTCGCGCACCTGACGCGCGGGAAAGTCGATCGCGATGGCGAGGTCGCCGGCGTGGAACACGCAGACGTCGCCGACCGCGTCGCACAGGGTCGGGGCCATCGCCATCAGCGGCTCCCACCAGCGCTTCACCGTGTCGAGGAGGTCGGGTGTCGGCGCGTGCCACGACGCCTTCATCGCGTCGAGCCACGGCATCCAGTCGGCCTGGTACGTGCGGAGGTACTCGTCCTTGTGGGCGAAGATCGCGTCGACCTCGGGCTGCGGCAGCGGATGGGTCACGACGAGGTCGCCCGACGTGCCGAACTCGATCTCGGTGCCGGGGATCGCGAGGATTCCGTGGTGCCCGGCATCGGCGAGGCGCGACATGAAGCTGCGCTGGTCGGGGAAGATCGAGAGCTCGTCGCCGGTGATCACGTTGAACTGGAACAGGTCGGGGTCGAGGAAGGCGGGCGGTCCGGCGCTGGGGACCACGGCACGCGCCCCGATCGTCTCGACGTAGCGCATCGCCCGGGAGAACTGGGAGTCGACCTTCGCGTCGACGAGTTCACGCATCCGCTCGGGCGTCTCGTCGTACACCATCGGATACCAGATCGCCCCGGAGTACTGCAGCCAGTGGAGGTCGACCGGGCCGTGGGCGCGCAGCGCCTGGAGATCGTTCGTGCGGCAGTCGTTCTGGTTCACGAGCCGCGCCGTGCCGTCGCTGACGACGAGAGCAGAGTCGCCTCCTGGCCCGTCGGTGATGCTCGTCTCGACGTGGATCGCGACCGTGAGACTCGGGCCGAGCCGCAGCTCCTGACCGTCGACGGTACGCACGATGTTGTGGAACCCGAGCCCGCGCATGATCCGCTCGAGTTCGCGGGTCGGGTAGCCCGGGATCAGGACGGTCGTGTCCTTGTCCATGTGCTGCGCGAGCCAGTCCTCGTCGAGGTGGTCGGCGTGGATATGCGAGACGTAGAGGTAGTCCGGGTTGCAGATGCGGTGCATCAGCGCCGGATCGAGCCGGTCGTTGCGCGGGAACACGAACCACGAACCGTGGAACTGCGGCAGGAACCACGGGTCACAGGCGATCGACCCATCGACGGTGTCGATGAGGATGCCGGCGTGACCGATCGAGGTGGCGCGCATGGCCCGAGACTACCGAGGCCGCACGAGGCGACCTAGGGGCGATGGTCCCGGCGTGACTCCCGGCTCAGCGATGGGGCTCAGCGACGCGACTCAGCGGGTGGGCGGGTCGGTGAACTGCTGGCCGCCACGGGCCACGTGCTCGGTCCACTTCTGGCCGTCCCAGTAACGCAGCTCGAAACGACCCGACGGGTCGGCGTACCAGTTGGCCGGGATGTTCGCCACCGGAGCGGTGGCTGCCGGAGCCGTGGGCTGGAA
>JBEBDM010000294.1:0-4896 GCA_041156905.1 Actinomycetota bacterium
ACACCGTCCATCACATGGGCCACGAACGTTTCGCTGCGGCCCTCGCCGGTGCGGGCATCTGCGCCGCGATCGTGCCCGATCTCCCGCTCGAGGAATCGGGTCCGTGGTGCGAGGCCGCTGATGCGGCCGGTATCGAGACCGTGATGCTCGCCGCCCCGACCGCGCCCGACGAGCGCCTGCCGCGCGTCTGCGCTCGGGCCCGTGGCTTCGTCTACTCCGTGGGTCTGCTCGGTGTCACCGGCGAGCGTGACCGTCTTGCCGGGACGGCCGTGAGTCTCGCCACCCGCCTGAAGGCCGTCACCGACGTGCCGGTGCTGGTCGGTGTCGGTGTCTCCAACGCCGCCCAGGCTGCCGAGGCCGTACAGGTGGCCGACGGTGTCGTGCAGGGCGCCAGCGTCGTGCGTCGTCTGGTGGAGGGTGGCGCCGAGGCCGTCGCCAAGTACGTGGCCGAGGTGCGGTCCGCGATCGACGCGGTCTGACCGATCACACTGGCGGCGTGGAGCCGCTGGACGACAACGAGGTCACGTCAGCCGCCGGGTGCGAGCTGTGCGAGGCAGCGCGCCTCACCGACTGGTTCTTCGAGGACGACCTCTGCTGGGTCGCCGAGTGCGAGTCGTGCTCGGTGCCGATGGTCGTCTGGAAAAAGCACGACCCGGATCCCCCTGAGGAGGTCCGGGTCGTGTTGAGAAGGGTGCTGTCCAGAGTGGTGGAGGAGCACCTCGGATGGGGCTCCCCGGGGGATGACTGGTGGTTCGATGACCGACTCAGATCGATCCCGACCCACTACCACGCTCATGCGCGGCGGCGGTTCCGGGGCTGGTGAGCGTTCTCAGCGAACGCCGCCGATGACCTTGATCATGAGAGCTCCTTCCCAGAGGGGTGGTGAATAGTGTCAACGGATCGTGGACGAACCATGAGGTTTCTCTCAAGGCTGACCACGCAGAGTCACTCTACCCACAGTGGTGGTCCCTCACGCAAGGGGGTGGCTTGAGATTTTCTTGTGAGTTTGGATGCACGGAGAGTGGTGGACAGTGGTCTACTCTGTCCTCATGCTCACTCCGGGTCACGAAGCGCCAGCGCTGGCGTTGACGAACCAGCACGGCGAAGTGGTCGACATCCGCACGTTCCGCGGTCGCCGGGTGCTCGTGTTCTTCTATCCCAAGGCCAGTACGCCCGGGTGCACGCAGCAGGTGTGCGCCGTGCGCGACGTCGCTGCTCAGGTGGGCGACACGGTGCTCCTCGGTGTGAGCCCCGACCTGCCGGCGGCGCAGGCACGTTTCGCCGAGAAGCAGGGCGTCGGCTACTCGCTGCTGAGCGACCCCGAGCGGACGGCCTGCGAGGCCTGGGGCGTGTGGCGCGAGAAGGTCCTCTACGGCAAGCGCTCGATGGGTGTGGTGCGCTCGGCCTTCCTCGTCGATGCCGACGGCATGCTCGAGCACGTCTGGTACAAGGTCAGCCCGTCCGACACCGCCACTCGTCTCCTCGCCGCCCTGGCCTGAGAGTCGTTGCCCCCGCCGGTGCCGACATGGCAGGGTGACGGCCATGTCGTTCGCTGCCCCTGACACCGTCCTCCCGCACCGCCCGCCGTTCCTCTTCGTCGACGAGATCACCGCGCTCGAGCCGGGCGTGGGTGCGACGGGCCTGTGGCACCTGAGCGGCGACGAGTGGTTCTTCGCCGGTCACTTTCCCGGTCGGCCGACCCTGCCGGGCGTGCTGATGTGCGAGGCGATCGCGCAGGTGGGCGCCTACGCCGTGCTCACCAGCGGCCAGTTCGCCGGGAAGTTGCCGCTGTTCGGTGGTCTCGACGGGGCACGCTTCCGCCGTCAGGTCGGCCCCGGCGACACGCTCGAACTCGTGGTCGAGCTCGGCCGGATGTCGGCCCGCGCCGGCAAGGGAAGTGGGCGAGCGGTGCTCAATGGTCAGGTCGCCTGCGAGTGCGACCTGATGTTCGTCCTCGTCGACGCCTGACGAGCGGCGCCGCTCCGACGGCTCAGCGAGCCGGGCCGAGGATGATGGTGCCGTTGTGGCCGCCGAAGCCGAGGCTGTTCGACATCGCCGGACCCGGGGTCCAGGGGCGTGCAGCGCCCATGACGAGGTCGATCTCGAAGCCCTCGTCGAGCTGGGTGGTCCCGGCAGTGGGCGGGATGAGCCCGTGCTGCATCGAGAGCAGCACGGCGGCCGCCTCGAGTGCGCCAGCGGCGCCGAGAGCGTGGCCGGTGACACCCTTGGTGCTGGTGACCGGGACGGCGCCCGCACCGAACACGGCGGTGACGGCTGCCGACTCGGCGGCGTCATTGAGCGGGGTGCTCGTGCCGTGGGCGTTGACGTGGCCGATGTCGGCGGGCGAGAGACCGGCGTCGTCGAGGGCGAGCTTCATGCAGGCGATGGCGCCGGTGCCGCCGGGGGCGGGGGCGGTGATGTGGTGGGCGTCGGCGTTGCTGGCCGCACCAAGAACCTCACCGACGATCGTGGCGCCACGGGCGACCGCTTCGTCCCAGGCCTCGAGCATGAACACGGCGGCACCCTCACCGAGGACGAAGCCGTCGCGCTCGGGGGAGAAGGGGCGGCTGTTGCCGCTGCTGGTGAGCGCGGTCATGTTGCCGAACGAGGACGTGCCGATCCGGCAGCCGGCGCTCTCGCTGCCGCCGGTGACGCAGGCGTCGATCATGCCCCACGAGATCATGCGGGCGGCGTAGCCGATGGCGTGCGTGCTGGCGGCGCAGGCGGTGCAGATGGTCTCGTTCGGGCCGCGCAGGCCGTAGCGCATCGAGATCGCGGCGCCAGCCGCGTTCGGCATCATCATCGGGACGAGGAACGGCGACACGCGCCGCTCGCCCTTCTCGAGCATCACGCCGACCTGCTCCTCGGTGGAGCGCAGACCACCGACGCCGGTGCCGAAGATCGTGCCGATCCGGCTGGCGTCGACGTCGGGCCGACCCGACTGGGCGAAGCACTCGGCGGCGGCGGCGAGCGCGAACTGCTCGACGCGGTCGGCGCGCCGGGCGTCCTTCGGGTTGTCGAAGTAGGGGTTCGGATCCCAGTCGGCGATCTCGATCGACCGACCGCTGGTGATCCCGGGGCCGAGGAGGCCCTTCCAGAAGGCGTCCTTGCCGAGCCCGCAGGGCGCGACGACACCGAAGCCGGTGATGGCGACGCGCCGACCGCGCGCCGCCATACCCGTGGCCGACATCAGAGCTTGCCCACGACCAGGTCGTACGCCTGGCCCACGGTCTTCACCTCGGCGAGCTCCTCCTCGGGGACCTCGATGTCGAACTCCTCCTCGAGGGCCATCACGAGCTCGACGAGGTCGAGGCTGTCGGCGTCGAGATCGTCGGCGAAACTGGCCTCGGGGGTGACCTTGGCCTCATCGACCGAGAGCACCTCGACGGCGCACTTGCGGAAACGGGCGAACAGTTCCTGATCCACGGGATTCTCCTTGCTGTGCACCGGCTCGGGCCGGTGCGGTTGTTGATGTTAGTGACCCATGCCCATGCCGCCGTCGACCGGGATGACGGCGCCGGTGATGTAGGCGGCGTCGGCCGAGGCGAGGAAGGCGACCACGCCGGCGATCTCCTCGGGAGTCGCCATGCGCTGCAGTGGAACCGCTGCCGTGATCTCGGCGAGACGCTGCTCGCCGAGTGCGGCGGTCATGTCGGTGGCCACGGGTCCGGGGGCCACGACGTTGCAGGTGATGCCCCGCGAGCCGAGCTCGCGGGCGACGGAGCGGGCGAGGCCGACGAGACCGGCCTTCGACGCTGCGTAGTTGGCCTGGCCGGCGCTGCCGAGGAGGCCCACGACCGACGAGACGAGGACGATGCGGCCCTTGCGAGCGCGGAGCATGCCCTGAGCGGCGCGCTTGGTGACGCGGTACGCAGCCGTGAGGTTGGCGTCGATGACGGCACCGAAGTCGGCCTCCGACATGCGCAGCAGGAGTCCGTCCTTGGTGATGCCGGCGTTCGAGACGAGGATCTCGACCGGACCGAACTCGGCCTCGACGGCGGCGAAGGCTGCGTCGACCGACTCGGCGGAGGTGACATCGCACTTCACGCCGAACAGGCCGTCGGGCGGGGGAGACGAGTTGTAGGTGACGGCGACCTTGTCGCCCATCTCGGCGAAGCGGCGGGCGACGGCGAGGCCGATGCCCTTCGAGCCACCCGTGACGAGGACGACGCGACTCATGCGCCACCCCAACGGATCAGTGCGCTCGCAGCGGTCATGCCCGCACCGAACCCGACGAGCAGGACGAGGTCGCCCTTCTTGACGCGGCCGTGGTCGAGAGCGTCGACGAGGGCGAGCGGGATACTGGCCGAGGAGGTGTTGCCCGTGCGGTGCAGGACCACGGCAGCCCTCTCGGGCGGCACACCGAGGCGCTCGCAGGCAGCCTGGATGATGCGCGTGTTGGCCTGGTGGGGCACGACGAGGGCGATGTCGTCGGCGGTGACGCCGGCGTGGTTCATGCTCTTCGTGGCGGAGTCGACCATGATCCGCACGGCGCGGCGGAAGACTTCCTTGCCCTCCATCTTGATGGTGCCGCCGAGGTCGCAGTACAGGTACTTCTCGGCCGAGCCGTCGGCATCGAGATCCCAGCCGACCATCTGGCCCGGGCCGTCACAGGCCTCGAGCACCACGGCACCGCTGCCGTCGGCGAAGAGCACGGCAGTGTTGCGGTCGTCCCAGTCGGTGATCCGGGCGAGGGTGTCGGTGCCGATGAGCAGGACCTTCTTGGCGCCCATCGCGATGAGACCGTGGGCCTGGACGAGGCCGTACACGAAACCGCTGCACGCAGCGTTGATGTCGAACGCGCCACAGCGCAGGCCGAGTTCGTGGGCGACCGTGGCCGACGTGGCGGGGACGGCGCGATCGGGGGTCGTGGTGGAGAGGACGAGGGCGTCGATC
>JBEBDM010000295.1:0-4671 GCA_041156905.1 Actinomycetota bacterium
GTGCGTGTCGACGAGGAGGCTCGGGCATGAGCGTGCAGTACAGGGTCGCGTTCGGCAAGAACGACGAGTCGGTCGAGGGCCCCGACGACGCCTCGCTGGTGGTCACGATCCCGGCGTCCGACGCCGCGCTCGACCCGACGGTCGCCTTCATGCTCGGACGGCTCAAGAGCACGGGTCCGACGGGCGAGCTGTTCGCGGTGCTGGCCGACGGGTCGGCGCGGTCGGCGATCAGCCGGCTCGCATCGCGTCCCTGAGGGCGCGGTACCCGATCATCACGGCGCCGGCCTCGGCCAGTAGAGCCGGGAGCACAGGGTCGGTGGTGACGAGTTCGAGGTCGTCGATCCACAGCGGAGCGGCGGGCGTCAGCGCTCGCACCTCGGGTGTGTCGATGGCGGGCTGCACGTGGATCTCGGTCACGCCGGGCTGCAGGGCGCGCACGGCGTCGTAGACCCGCTCGCGGCTCCCGGCGCGCCAGTCGTGGTCGAAGTGGTCGGGGAAGACCACCCCTTCCTCCTCGGCGAGTCGACGGAATGGGAAGCCGGCCCGTTCGGCACTGATCGTCGACGGGAGTCGGATCGGGAGCCGGAACTCGACGGCGAGTTCGAGGTAGACGTCGAAGAACTCGGGGCGCAGCGTGATGACCGAGAGGTGTGGCGCCAGGTGGCTGACGTCGATCCCCCACGCGATGGCGCGTTCGATCTGGGCGCGGCACTCGCGCAGGACCTCGGTGGGATCGGCGTGCTGCCAGAGGTCGTCGACGTCGCGCGGGAACCCACCTTCGCCCGACAGCAACGTGGGGGAGTGGGTGATCGGGCCGAAGCGGTAGGCCTCGTGCTCGCAGTTCAGGGTGAGGTGCACGCCGAGGTCGTCGGCCGCGGTCGCGGCCTGGGCTGCGGCCCGTGCCCACGGAGCAGGGACCATGAGGCTCGCGCAGGTGGCGACGCCCTCGCGCAGGGCGCGGAACACGCCCTCGTTCGCGGCGTGGCAACTCCCGAGGTCGTCACACGAGATGATCACGAGCCGCGTGTCGGGCGAGTGTCCGAGGCGTTCGGCGAGCGTGGTCATCGCCAGAACGCTACCCCGACGGCGGACACGCCGCCCACAGACCGACACCTCCGCGCCGCGCCGAGTCGGCGGCAGCGGAGATCTCCCGGGCGTGGGCGGTGTTCGGCTCGAACCGCAGTGGGCGGGCCATGCCGGCGACCACGAGGTCGAGGTTGACGAACAGCCCGTCGTCGACGCGGTACACGTAGGCGAGCAGGCGGTCGTAGGCGTCACGTGCCTCGACGTCGCGTACGAGCGTCACCCGTGTTCCGGGTGGCAGGAGGGCAGCGGTGCGGGCACTCGCCTCTGGTCCGAAGCACTGCACCGGGGTGTCGGGCTTCTTGGTCTCGGGGGTGTCGATCCCGATGAGGCGGACACGTTCCTCGGCACCGCCGAGACGTACGACGATCGTGTCGCCGTCGACGACGGAGACGACGGTGGCCTCCCCCGCAGGAGCGGAGGAGGCCACCGGAGAGCACGCGGCCAGCAGGCTGGCAGCGAGGAGAAGCACCCGGTGACGTCGCACCGGGCGGGTTCTATCGGTCAGAGACGCTCGATCAGCGTGCCGGTGCCGAGACCGCCACCGCAGCACATCGTGATGAGGCCGTAGCGACCACCCGTGCGCTCGAGCTCGTAGAGCGCCTTGGTGATGAGGAAACCGCCGGTGCCGCCGAGCGGGTGGCCGAGGGCGATGGCGCCGCCGTTCGGGTTGGTGCGGGCCGGGTCGGCACCGACTTCCTTCTGCCACGCCAGCACGACCGAGGCGAACGCCTCGTTGACCTCGAACACGTCGATCTGGTCGATCGTCATCTTGTTGCGGGCCAGGAGGTGCTTGGTGGCGTCGATCGGACCGGTGAGCATGAGCACCGGGTCGACACCGACGTTGCAGGTGTCAACGATCCGGGCACGGGGCTTGAGGCCGAGTTGGGCGGCGCGCTCCTCGGTCATCATCAGCACCGCCGAGGCGCCGTCGCTGATCTGCGACGAGTTGCCGGCCGTGTGGACGCCGTTCTCGCGGGCGACGGGCTTGAGGGTCGAGAGCTTCTCGAGGGTGGTCTCGCGGATGCCCTCGTCGCGGCTGACGGTGTGCATCGTGTCGGCGAGGCTGCCGTCCTCGTTGCGATCGGGGGCGTCGACGGTGACGTACTGGCCGGCGAAGCGGTCCTCGGCCCACGCACGGGCGGCGCGCTCCTGGCTGGCGAGACCGAAGGCGTCGGTGTCCTCGCGGGTGATGCCCCACTTGTCGGCGATGCGCTCGGCACCCTCGAACTGCGAGGTCATCTCGTAGCGGCCGAAGTAGGTCTTCGGGATCGGGATGCCGAGTCCGAGTTCCTTCTTGCCGCCGACACCGATCGGGATGCGGCTCATGACCTCGACGCCACAGGCGAGGGCGACGTCGACGACGCCGCTGCCGACGAGGGCCGAGGCGAGGTTGGTGGCCTGCTGGCTGCTGCCGCACTGGGCATCGACGGTGGTGGCCGCCGTGGTCAGCGGCAGACCGGCCGCCAGCCACGCGGTGCGGGTGACGTTGAAGGCCTGCTCGCCGACCTGGCTGACGCAGCCGCCGACGACCTGGCCGATGGCGGCCGGATCGATGCCGGTGCGCTCGACGATGGCGGACTGCACGGCGCCGAGGACCTCGGCGGGGTGGAGGGTGGACAGGCCGCCGTTGCGCTTGCCGATGGGCGTGCGGACGGCGTCGACGATGACGATGTTGCTCATGGGCGCAGCCTACGGTGGCGCTCATGCTCGGCTTCAACCCTGCTCTGCGCCCCTCCGAGTCGGTGTCCCGGCACCGCTACGTCCACGTCGTCGGATCCTCGGTCTTCGTCGACGACCGGCCTGCCGACGAGGCATGGCCGGTGCACTTCCTCGGCACGCTCGGGACCGGACACGACGAGGAGGCCTGCTGGGGCGTCGACGTCCCTCGCGGAGAGGACCCGTCGTACGGAGCGGCGATCGACCTCTACTCGTACTTCGGTCGTTCGGGGGAACTCGACTGGTTGATCGCCGGCCGTGCCGTGCAACTCGTGGAGTGGGCGCGGACACATCGCTTCTGCGGTCGGTGTGGCGAGGAGACGGTGGCGCAGGAGCACGAGCGGGCCATGCGTTGTCCGGCGTGCGGGCTGCTCGCCTTCCCTCGACTCGCCCCGGCGATGATCACGCTCGTGACCCGCGGTGAGGGTGACGACCAGGAGGCCCTGCTGGCTCGTGGCGTGCAGTTCAGGGCGCCGATGTACTCGTGCCTCGCCGGTTTCGTCGAGCCCGGTGAGTCGCTCGAGCAGGCCGTGGTGCGCGAGGTGCGCGAGGAGGTCGGGGTCGAGGTCGGCGACGTGCGCTACTGGGGCAGCCAGCCGTGGCCGTTCCCGCACAGCCTGATGATCGGCTTCACCGCACGATGGACGAGCGGCGAGATCGAGATCGATCCGTCGGAGATCGTCGACGCCCAGTGGTACCGGCGCGACTCGCTGCCGCCCATCCCTCCGGGGATCTCCATCGCCCGCAAGTTGATCGACGCCTGGCTCGCGGAGGGCTGACCCGTCCGACGCCTCCGACCTGCGTGGTCAGGCGAGGCGTTCGGCGAAGTAGTCGAGGATGATCTCGGCGCGCTGGCGGCGGTGCACCGGTGAGCCGCTGCGCGAGAGCTCGTGGTCCTCTCCGGGAAAGCGGTAGAAGACGACGTCCTTGCCGAGCATGCGCATGGCCGTGAACAGTTCCTCGGCCTGGCTGATCGGGCACCGTAGGTCGTTCTCGCTGTGGATCAGCAGCATCGGGCACGAGATCTCGCGGACGTGGCGGATCGGCGACATCGACATGTAGTAGTCGGCCCCGTCGATGTGGTCGGCGCCCATCTCGGTGTGGAACGACGAGCCGATGTCGGCGGTGAACTCCTCGGTGATGAGGTTGTTGACCGAGCGCTCGCTGCACACGGCACGGAAGCGGTGGCCGAAACGTCCGGCGAGCATCGTGGCCATGTAGCCGCCGTAACTCCCGCCGAGCATCCCGACACGAGTGCGATCGCAGAACGTGTAGCGGTCGAGGGCGGTGTCGAGCACGGCCATGACGTCGTCGACGTCGAGTCCGCCCCAGCCGCTGCCCGGCCGACGCGGGTGGCGCGGTCCGATGATCGCCTGACCCCACGTCTCCTCGCGGCCCGAGGAGCCGCGCGGGTTCGACATGACCACCACGAAGCCGGCGGCGGCCTGCATCTGGGCCTCGTCGAAGAGGGTCTCGCCGTACTGGGTGTGCGGGCCGCCGTGGACGTTCAACAGCACGGGGTACGTGCGTGACGGATCGAAGTCGGCGGGACGCATGATCCACGCGTCGATCTCGTTGCTGCCGTCGGTACAGGGCACGCGGAATCGCTCCCACCCGACGGGGTGCACGGCGGCGGTGTAGCGGGCCGCGAAGTCGGTGAGCCGGACGGGTACGCCGTCATGGAGCGAGAACAGGTCGGTGGCCTCGTCGACGGTCGACGCGCACCACGCGATGCTGCCGCCCCGTGCGGCGTACGACTTGACCGTGATCTTCCCTGTCGTGATCCGGTCGGGGACGCTCCTGTCGCCGATCACCACGTGGAGGTGGGTCTCTCCAGAGTCCTCGGCGCTGGCCAGTAGGCGCGAGTCG
>JBEBDM010000296.1:0-2808 GCA_041156905.1 Actinomycetota bacterium
TGGTCGACGTCGACCCCGCCGAGGCCGTGGCGACCGTGCGCCGCTGGGCCGGCATCGGCGGCTGAGCCCGGCGGGCCACGGGGGTCGCGGCAGCGGCCATGCACACGACCGACCCGACACCTGCCTCGCGCAGGGCCTGCACCGCCGACCCGAGCGTGGAACCGGTGGTCACCACGTCGTCGACGAGGAGCACACCCTCACCGCGACCGAGGGGACGGGCACGGAACACGGGGCCCTGCAACCGTTCCTGCCTCGACCGACCCGTCTGGTGCGGGCCGTGGCCGCGGTACAGCAACCGTCGGCACGGCAGGCGGAGCCGGCGGGCCACCGCACGGGCCAGCAGTTCGGCCTGGTCGAAGCCCCGCTCCCGAGCCCGCGCTCCACTCGTCGGCGCCCAGGTCACGACACCGACCCGCTCGAGCTCGGCAGGTGGGAGGCGGGCGACCAACAGCACCGCCAGCCGACGGGCGACCGCGCGACGTCGGCCGTACTTGAGCGCCAGGACGACGTCGCGGGCGACACCCTCGAACGACATCGCCGCGTACACCCGAGGAAGCGCTGACGGCGACGCGACAGGGGCCGACTCGAGAGCACCCTGACAGCGCGGGCAGATGACGTGGCCCGGTTCGTTGCAGCCGGCGCAGAGCGAGAAGTAGATCATGCGATGAATCTGACACGGGGGTGCGCGCCAGTGTGCCGTAGTGTCACCCCGGTGTTCCTGCCCCTGCCCTCCGACCGGCGTCTCGAGCGTCTGATCCGCTGCATCGCCGGCCTCGCCTGCTTCGGGCTCGGCATCAGCATGTTCCTCACCGCCGAGCTGGGCGTGGCCCCGTGGGACATCCTCCACCAGGGCGTGTCACGCCGGACCGGCCTCCCCGTCGGGGTCGTCATCGAGATCACCGGGGTCGTGATCCTGCTGCTCTGGATCCCGCTGCGGGAGCGACTCGGGTGGGGCACCCTGCTCAACGCCGTCGAGATCGGCCTCGTCGTCCTGCTCATCGACGACCACCTCCCCCACACCGACCGTCTCGTCCCGCGCCTCGCCTACGTGGTTGGAGCGGTCCTCGTCATCGCCATCGGGAGTGGTCTGTACATCGGCGCCGGTCTCGGCCCCGGGCCGCGTGACGGACTCATGCTCGGCCTCGCCAAGCGCGGTATCAGCGTGCGGGTCGCGCGCACCGGCGTGGAGGCCACCGTCCTCGTCATCGGCGTGGCCCTCGGCGGTGAATTCGGCCTCGGCACTCTCGCCTTCACCTTCGGCATCGGTCCGGCCGTGCAGTTCTTCCTACCCCGCCTGCGTCTCCACGCGACGACGGCCCCCTCGTCGGAGGCCGTCGCAGCGTGATGTCGGGCGCGGTCGTCGCCGCACCGCGGGAACGAGGAGTTCGTCAGTAGCGGTAGTGGTCGCTCTTGAACGGGCCGCTCGGATCGACACCGAGGTACTCGGCCTGCTCGTCGGTCAGACGGGTGAGCTTCACGCCGAGCGCGTCGAGGTGCAGGGCGGCCACCTTCTCGTCGAGGCGCTTCGGCAGCACGTACACGCCGAGCGGGTACTTGTCGAGGTTGTTGAACAGTTCCATCTGAGCGATGACCTGGTTGCTGAACGAGCAGCTCATCACGAAGCTCGGGTGGCCGGTGGCACAGCCGAGGTTCACGAGACGCCCCTCGGCGAGCACGATCACGGAGTGGCCGTCGTCGAAGGTCCACAGGTCGGTGCCGGGCTTGAGTTCGTCGCGGGTGGCGCCGCTGCGGGCGAGGCCCGCCATGTCGATCTCGCTGTCGAAGTGGCCGATGTTGCAGACGATCGCGTTGTGCTTCATCTGGGCCATGTGGTCGACGGTGATGATGTGGTCGTTGCCGGTGGCGCTGACGAAGATGTCGATCTCGCTCACGACGTCCTCGAGAGTGGTCACCTGGTAACCCTCCATCGCCGCCTGGAGAGCGTTGATCGGGTCGACCTCGGTGACGATGACGCGGCAGCCCTGGCCACGAAGGGCCTGGGCGCAGCCCTTGCCCACGTCGCCGTACCCGGCGACGACGGCGACCTTGCCGGCGAGCATCACGTCGGTGGCGCGACAGATGGCGTCGACCAGCGAGTGACGGCAGCCGTAGAGGTTGTCGAACTTGCTCTTGGTGACCGAGTCGTTGACGTTGATGGCCGGGAAGAGCAGCTCGCCCTTCTCGTGCATCTTGTAGAGACGCATGACGCCGGTCGTGGTCTCCTCGGTGACACCCTTGATCGCGGCGGCCATGCGCGTCCACTTCGTGGGGTCGGTGCGCAGCGAGCGCTGCAGCAGACCGAGGACGATGGCGAACTCGGCGTTCGAGGCGGTGGTGGGGTCGGGGACCTCGCCGCTCTTCTCGAACTCGACGCCCTTGTGCAGCAGCAGAGTGGCGTCGCCACCGTCGTCGAGGATCATGTTCGGGCCGTCACCGTCGGGCCACGTCATCATCTGCTCGGTGCACCACCAGTACTCCTCGAGCGTCTCGCCCTTCCAGGCGAACACGGGGACGCCCTGGGGGTTGTCAGGTGTGCCGTTGGGGCCCGCCACGACGGCTGCCGCTGCGTGATCCTGGGTGGAGAAGATGTTGCACGAGGCCCAGCGCACCTCGGCTCCGAGCTCGACGAGGGTCTCGATCAGCACGGCGGTCTGGATGGTCATGTGGAGCGAACCGGAGATGCGACAGCCGGCGAGGGGCTTCGACTGGCCGAACTCCTTGCGCAGCGACCGCAGACCGGGCATTTCATGTTCGGCGAGGTGGATCTCCTTGCGCCCGAACGGGGCGAGATCGAGATTCGCTACGCGT
>JBEBDM010000297.1:0-4789 GCA_041156905.1 Actinomycetota bacterium
GCGACAGCACACGCTGTCCGGTCGCCCTGGACGCGTCTCGGGCCGACGTCACCGGAACGGACCGGAGTGGTCATCGGTGTTCGGCCACGAGCCACCACCTCCCTCCGACGACCTCGAGCAGGAGGAGTCGTCCCGAGCCGGTGAGGACCTGGAGCCGCGCCGAGCGGTGCGACTGCCCCGACCACCATCGCTCGTCGACCGGCCACGGCCCCGCCCAGGCGTGCACGGCCTCCCCGTCGACCTGTGCAGGGACTCCCGACATCTCCCCTCGTCCGGCGACACGCACGACCACTCCGGCGGCGTCGACCACCATCACCTCGAGTGGCGGGTCGTGGAGCACGCTCGGCGCCGGCCCCGGGATGCGGCCGGGCCACGGCGAGCCTGCTGTGGGCCACCGACCGGCAGCAGGCGGATCGGCGAGGTCGACCGTGCTGACCGGGACCCACGGCACCTCGCGATGGGCGCGCCGACCGCCCCGTGGTGCGGGCACCCGTACGGACTCCTCCCCCACGAGGCCGACCACGCGGGTGATCGCCCGTTGCGCCCAGTCGTCGGCCTGCGTGCGCCCGCCCCAGAGCCCCGGTTGCATCCCGGTGTCGCGTCGGATCTCGACGGGGTCGAGACGGAGCAGCGAGATCCCGGCCGTCAGTGCCTCCTGGCGCGCCCAGCCGTCGAGCTGCCAGCGCACCCGCTCGACCACCGTTGCCACACCGAACCCCGTGGAGCGCCCCCAGCAGCGTTCGCTGCGCTCGCCGTGCTCGGTCTCGGCGACCACCACCAACCGCGTGCACAGACGACCCTCCGAGGCGAGCCCCGTGATGAGCCGCTCGGCCAACTGACGGGCGATGAAAACCGCTGCGTCGGAGTTCGAGACCGGTGGCTCGAACCCGTGCGAGACGGCCTGGGCGACGAGCGGGGCGCGCTCGTCGGGTGGACGGTCGTCGTCGCCGCACGCGAGCAGGTGGGCGCGCCGCCCCACCCGGCCGAAGCGACCGACGACGTCGTCCGGGTCGAGAGCGGCGAGATCGCCGAGACGACGCAGACCCAACCGTCGCCAGAGGTCGACGAGGTCGGCAGGGACCTCGGCGAGGTCGTGGAGGGCCGACAACCCCTGAGGTGCGAGGAAGGCCCGGGTCGCCTCGACCCCCGGCGGGACGAGGAGAGGGACTCCGCGCGCGACCGAGAGCCGCGCCGCGAGGTCGGCAGCGAAGCGACCGTCGGCCACCCCGATGCCGGGGAACGGATCGAGCCCCACCGGGGCGACCCCCGACGCACCGACGACCTCGAGCACACGCTGCGCCATGGCGTCCTCCCCGCCGAAGTATCGCGAGGGCCCGCGGGCGAGGAAGGCCAGCGACCCGGGATCGCCGACCTCGAGTCGTGGCACCATCTCGGTCACCGCCCGGACGACCGGCTCGAAGGCGCGGGCCGCACGATCGGGGTCGGCAGGTTCCCAGCGCAACAGAGGGCACCGACCCTGCGCCTCGCGACGACGCTGCCCGACCCTCACGCCCTCGGCCCTGGCCACCGGGGTGCAGGCCACGACACGGTGCGCGTGCCAGACCGCCACCGGCTCGCCGGGTGCGGGGTCGACGGCGACCACACCCCAGTGCGGCCACCACACGACGGCATGACGCGGAACCCTCATCAGCCGGCCTCCCGCGCGATCGAGCGCAGCCCTCGCGACGACTCCACCCGTTCGCTGTCGGACGGTCCGAGCATCCCGGCCGCGGTCGGCAGTTGACGGGGATGGCGAGCAGGACGCGCCGCCCGACGACCGGTGACCTCGATCTCGACGTCGCGGCCCTGGGCGAGGCCATGACCGCGGCCCAACCCGTGCCACACCGGACGACGCGTCTCGAGCCGCAGGTCGGCCCCGAAGACCGGTTGGTCGATCGCCACCAGCACGGCACCACGGTTCTGCAGGCGGGCGGTCAGGCGGCGGGCCGTCGCCGGCCGCAGCCCGCACACACCGGGTCCGACCACGACGACGTCGACGCCGTCGACGAGTGCCGCCAGCACGTCGCCCCACACGGCATCGCTCCATCCCTCGCTCCCGTCGTCGCCCACCCACACCGTGCGCTCGAGGGCCACGCCCATCTGGTGCAGCGCCATGGCGTTGACACCCGGGACACCCGCCCAGGCGACCCACGACCCCGACTGCGAGGGACCGGCCACCACGGCCATCGCCATCGACACGGCAGCCACCCCCTCGCAGGAGACCACCTCGCCGCGTTGCAGCCCTCCCCGCGGCAGGAGGGGGCGCACCTCCTCGGAGACGTCGATGAGACGACCGGAGGCGAGTGGCGAGGAGGAGGCCCGCCCGACCACCCCGGTGTCGGCGAGTGCGGCGAGTGCGGAGAGTTCGGCAGCGGAGCGCATGACCCCACTGTACCGAACAGGTGTTCGACGGTTTCCCGCCAGTCTGTCCGTCTGCTCCCGCCGGCCTGCGCCGACGGCCGGTCAGGGGTTCAGCGGGCCTGGGGCCAGGCGTTCAGCTGGTCGAGGAAGTCCTGGGCAGAGCCCGCCCACTCGTCGGCGCCCAGACGCCGGGCGTGGGCTGCGTCCTTCACGGCGTACCCGCCCACGGCGAGACGCACACCGGGAACAGCAACCCGCAGGGCGGCCAGCAACTCGGCCGTGGCGGCCAGGCACTCAGGCGAGGTCACCGACACACCGACGGCCGCCAGGTCGGGGACCCCGCGCACCCCGGAGACGAAGGCATCCACCGGCAGGTCGGTCCCGAAGTCGGAGACCTCCCACCCGTCGGCGCGCAGCAGGTCGGCGATCATCAGCACGGGCATCGAGTGACGCTCACCGGGAGGACCACCCACGGCGACCGCACCACGGCTGCGACCACGGCGGGCGAACCGCTGGCCGAGACGACCGAGCAGACGCAGGACGATTCCCGAGGCGCGGTGCTCGGCAGAGATCTCCAGCTCGCCGATGGCCCACTTGTCGCCGATCCGGCGCATGGCCGGGGCGATGACCTCGTCGTGGATCTCGGCGAGTCCGGCACCCGCAGCGAGCGCTCCCTCGATCACGGCCCACGCACCACGCTGGTCGCCGGCGAGCAGTCGGGCCTCGAGACGCTCCGACCACGGAGCACGACGGCGGGTTCCCCGGGCGAGCGGACCGGTCGTGGGGAGGCCGTCCGTCTCGTCGACCGTCGAGCCACCGGCGCGGAAGCGCTCGAGTTCGGCCTCGGTGACCTGCCAGCCGTTGCCGACCTTCTGTCCCACGAGCAGACCCGTGCGGACGTAGCGATACGCGGTCATGTAGTGCACGCCGAGTTCGTCGGCGACTTCTTGGAGAGAGAGCACTCGACCGGCCACGACAGCACCGTACGGCCACGTCACGTGGGGTGCCCATTCCTGCCCGTGGATTCCGGACAGCATTTCAGGAGGGCGTCGAGCAGGCCTCAGGCCTGCTCAGGGCCTCTGCCGAGCGATCAGTGCGAGGCGCGCCAGCGGGCGAGGGCCGACCGGCTGCGCTCGACGAGCACGGCGGGGATGCGACGGAGGTACTCGGCCTCGGCCGGGCTCGCTCCCTCGGCCACCGCCGCACCCGAGTCGGCGGGCGACTCGGCAGCCATGTCGTCGAAGGTCGGCAGCTCCATGCCGGGCTTCCAGTACTGGTACAGGTCGGCGACGACCTCGTCGAGGCCCTCCCCGGCGTGACCCTTCTGGAGGTCGACCGTCACCATGTTGCCGTACACGTGCACCGTGGCGACCTGACCCGAGGCGAGGAGCCGACCGGCGAGCACTGCCGCCGGACGCGGGCCCGTGGCGTCGGCGACGCTACGGAAGACCTCGTGTCCGCTCCCGGTGAGGTTGCGGTTGGCCTCGAAACGCAGCACCCCGGGGGTGCGGCTCGGCTTGGCGACGACGGCGATCTGCTGGCCCATGGATCGACAGCGTAGTGACCCGCGCCTGTCGGGGCACAGATGACCGGCGGGTCGGGACGAGGACCAGCCCTCGGAACCGGTGTCGGCGGCCGGGATCAGCGGGTGGCGAAGGCGTCGATCATCGCCCGCACGTCGCCGAGCGGGTAGAGGATCGGCGTGGTGCAACCGTTGTCGACGTAGTCCTGCACGCGCGCCCGAGCCTCAGCCGGGGTGCCGCTGGCCGTCAGCATCTGCACGATCTCGTCGGGCACCAGCTTGCTCGCTGCCTCGACCTGCTCGTGGGTGGCCGGCCAGGTGAGGACCTCGCCGACCTTGTCGAGGAGGCTCTGGGGCACGCCCGACGCCTTCATGATGTGCGGCTGCTGACCGAGGTACTGGGTCACCATCATGCGGGCCATGTCGAGAGCGGTCTGGCGATCCTCGTGGACGCTGCACACCACCAGCTGCGGGCGGTCGATGTCGTCGAGCGAACGACCGGCCTTGGCCGCACCGCGCTCGAGGGCCTCGAGTGCCTGCTGGTTGTAGTCGGGCGAGACGAGGTAGTTGAGGACGGCGCCGTCGGCGATCTCGCCGGTGAGCTCCATCATCTGCATGCCCGTCGCACCGATGTAGATCGGCACGTCCTTGGCACGACGCTCCTGGTACACGTAGTCGAGCTCGACACCGTCGAGATGCACGTAGTGCCCGTCGAAGGTGACGTTCTCGTTGTGCAGCAGCGCCCTCACGACGGTCACGATCTCGCGCATCACCGTGAGGGGCCGCGCCCGATCGATGCCGACCTTCTTGGCCAGCGGGTCCCACCACGCGCCGATGCCGAGGATCACACGGCCGGGGGCGAGGTCGTCGAGCGTGCTGAAGGTCGCCGCGAGCCGGGCCGGGTTA
>JBEBDM010000298.1:0-5820 GCA_041156905.1 Actinomycetota bacterium
GGCGGCGTTGTGGATGCACAGGGCGTGGCCCGACAGGTAGATGCGGTCGAGGCAGTACGTCGCGCCCACGCACGGACGGATCGTGGCCTCCTGACCGAGTTCGATCTTGCGCACGATGTACGGGTCGGCCATGTGGGCGCGGGTCATGCCGATCATGTCGACCTTGCCCTCGCGCACGGCGTGCCGGGCAGTGGCGACGTCGTCGATCTTGGCGGCGTGGAACACGGCGAGTCCTGTGCGCTCGCGGATCATGCCCGAGAAGTCGAGGTGCGGCGCTGCTGCCATGCCGTGGATCGGGATGACGTCGGAGAGTTCGATGTCGTTGACGATCGTGCCGCGGATGACGTTGACGAAGTCGACCAGGCCCTCGGCGGTGTAGCGCTCGAGCACGGTGATACCGGTCTCGGTGTCGATGCCGCCGGGCTTGGCCTCGTCGACGGCCATGCGCACTCCGACGAGGAAGTCGTTGCCCACTCGTGCGCGGATCGCCCGCAACACCTCGAGCGGGAAGCGGAGCCGTCCCTCGAACGAGCCGCCCCACTCGTCGGTGCGCTGGTTGGTGAGCGGCGAGAGGAACTGGTCGAACAGGTGCCCGTAGGCCTCGATCTCGATGCCGTCCATCCCGCCGGCCTTCATCCGCTCGGCCGCGTCGGCGAAGTCGGAGATGATCCGGCGGATGTCCCACTCCTCGGCCTGCTTGGGGTGCGAGCGGTGTGCCGGCTCACGCAGCGGTGACGGAGCGACCACCGGTAGCCAGTCGTCCTGGCCCCAGCCGGTACGGCGCCCGAGGTGGCTGATCTGGATCATCGCCGCGCAGCCGTGCTCGTGGATGCCGTCGGTCATCCGCTGGATCCACGGGACGATCTCGTCCTTGTACGCCAGAAGGTTGCCGAACGCCGGCGGACTGTCGGCGCTCACCACGGCGGTTCCGGCCGTCATCGTGAGGGCGAGGCCACCCTTGGCCTTCTCGACGTGGTAGGCCGCGTACCGGTCCTTGGGCATGCCGTCCTCGCTGTAGGCCGGCTCGTGCGAGGTGCTCATCACCCGGTTCTTGAGGGTGAGGTGCTTCAGCGTGAACGGTTGCAGCAGCGGATCGGTGCTCATGGATCGTTCCTAGTCGAACTCGTGCGTGAGGAGGTGCGGGATCGGGGTGTGGTAGTCGCCGTGCTCGGCCATCCAGATCGAGGTCGTGGTGGTGAGTCCGGTGGGCTGCTCGAGGCACCCGGCGCTGAGCGAGACCGATTCGGGGCGCGAGTCCAACCGCCAGAAGAGCGACGATCCGCAGTGCGAGCAGAACCCGTACCCGATCCCTGGAGCAGGGGAGTACCAGGTCAGCGCCTCTGTCTCGTCGTGGATGACGAGCGCGTCGGTCGGACAGTTGGTCGCCGCCCAGTAATGACCGCTCCACCGCCGACACCGGTGGCAGTGGCAGTTGACGACCTCGCGGAGTGGGCCGTCGACGGTGAACGTGACATCACCACAGAGGCAGCGGCCCGTGGCCGGCATCAGTGCCACCGGTCGGGCATCTCGGCCTTGCGCCGTGCCACGAAGTCGCGCAACTGCTCGTCGATCGCCTCGTCGATGTGCGGTGCGACGTATTCACGCAGGGTCGACTCGACCGACGCGGCAGCGCGCTGCTCGATGGTCGACTCGCCCGAGTCGCGCCACTGCTCGAACGACAGGTTGTCGCTGAGCGGCGGCTCGTAGAACGCCGTCTCGTAGTGGCGCAGGGTGTGCTGCGAACCGAAGAAGTGCTTGCCGGGTCCGACCTCGTGGAAGCCGTCGAGGGCGAACTGGTCCTCGTCGAGCGACAGGCCACGCAGGTACACCGCCGCCGATCCGGCGAGGTCGACGTCCATCATGAACTTCTCGTAGCCCATCGTGAGGGCGCCCTCGAGCCAGCCGGCGGTGTGCAGGATGAAGTGCGCGCCACACAGCAGGGCAGCGATGAAGCTCATCGCCGACTCGGTCATCGCCTGTCCGTCGGCGACCTTGGAGTGGGTGAACGCTCCGGAGCATCGCAGCGGCAGGTTCACGCGCCGGGCGAGCTGGCCGACCACGAGACTGCCGAGCGCCGGCTCGGGCATGCCGAAGGTGGGGCTGCCCGAACGGAGCGCCATCGAGGAGAGGAAGTTGCCGTAGATCACCGGGCTGCCCTTACGGACCAGCTGTCCGAGGGCGACGCCGACCATCGTCTCCGCATGGGCTTGGGCGATCGCACCGGCGTTGGTGACGGGCCCCATCGCCCCGCCGAGGATGAACGGCACGACCACTGGTGCCTGGTTGGCACGGGCGTAGGTCTTGAGCGCGCCGGTCATCGTGGCGTCCCACACGAGAGGGGAGTTGGCGTTGACGTTGCCGAGGATCACGCAGTTGTTCTCGACGACGTCGTCGCCGAACACGATGCGGGCCATGTCGATGCTGTCCTGGGCACGCTCGGGTGCGGTGACCGACCCCATGAACGCCTTGTCGCTGTAGCGCAGGTGCGCGTACACCATGTCGAGGTGACGCTTGTTCACCGGCACGTCGGTGGGCTCGCAGACCGTGCCGCCGCTGTGGTGCAGGTACGGCGTGCTGTACGCCAGCTTCACGAAGTTCTGGAAGTCGGCGAGGGTGGCGTAGCGACGTCCGTTGGCCATGTCGCGCACGAAGGGCGAGCCGTAGGCGGGAGCGAGCACCACGTTGCGGCCACCGATGCGCACCGACTTCTCGGGGTTGCGGGCGAGCTGGGCGAACTCGCTCGGAGCAGTGGAGGCGAGGGCCCTCACGTGGCCGGGGTCGAAGCGCACGGTCACACCGTCGACGGTGGCGCCGGCGTCACGGAACAGCCGTAGCGACTCCTCGTCGTCACGGATCTCGATGCCGATCTCGCTCAGGAGCTGGTCGGCCTTGCGCTCGACGAGGTCGAGGCCCTCCTCCGACAACAGGTCGTAGAACGGGATCTCGCGACGGATGAACGCCGGGGCCGTGGGCTTGGATCCGCTACCACGAGCAGCCTGTCGGGCTGCTCGGCCAGAACGTCCGCGTGCGGGCGCCGTGTCAGTCATCTGTCGTACCTCCGGATCAATAGTGGTACGACTGTACCACAAATGATTCGATGTCTCAGCCGTTCGCCTGCAGACGCTTGAGTTCGTCGACCGGGATGTGGCAGCGGATCTGGTGGCCCAGCTCGACCTCGGTCACCGGCGGCTCGCTCACGTCGCACACGCCGGGGATGGCGCGGTGGCAACGCGGGTGGAACACGCAGCCCGAGGGCGGGTTGGCCGGACTCGGGATCTCACCGGCCAGGCGGATACGAGCCGTGACCTCGCCGTCGACACTCGGCACCGCCGAGAGCAGCGCCTCGGTGTACGGATGGTTGCCACCGGCGAAGATCTGGGTGGTCGTGCCGACCTCCATGATCCGGCCGAGGTACATCACCGCGATGCGGTCGGCGAGGTAACGCACCACGCCGAGGTCGTGGCTGATGAACACGTAGCTCGTGCGCTGTTCGCTCTGGAGTTCGGCGAGCAGGTTGAGGATCGCGGCCTGCACCGAGACGTCGAGCGCCGAGGTGGGCTCGTCGCACACCACGATGCGCGGATCGCCGGCGAAGGCGCGGGCGATCGCGACACGCTGCTTGAGGCCGCCCGAGAGTTGGCTCGGCTTCATGTCGAGGTGACGCGGCGACAGACGCAGGTGCTCGGCGAGCTCGGCGACGCGCTCGTCGGCGGCCTCCTTGCTCTTGCCGGTGAGCTTGCGCACCGAACGCTGGAGGATGTTGCGCACCGTCCACGACGCGTTGAGCGCCGAGTCAGGGTTCTGGAACACGATCTGCATCGCCCGCTTGTCGTCGGCGTTGCGCTGGTTGATGTGTCCGGGGAGCACGTGCTGGTCGAGAGTGACCGTGCCACCCTGGTCGGCGGCGTGGACGCCGAGGAGAGCCTTGGCGAGCGTGCTCTTGCCCGAACCCGACTCACCCACGAGACCGAGCGTCTCGCCGTCGGCGAGCGACAGGTTGACCCCGACGAGCGCCGGGATGTCGTGGCCCGACTGGTGGAAGGTCTTCGAGACACCGGTGATGGTCAGGACCTGGGTCTCCCCGGGCTGACGGATCGTGCTCGGGACGGCGACGGCGATCTCGGTGACGTGCTCGGGCTTGTGGCACCGGGTCGTGTGGCCGTTGCCGAGGTCGATGACTGGCGGGATCGTCGAGCGGCAGGTGTCGTCGGCGAGCTGGCAGCGGTCGACGAAGACGCAGGTGGGTAGCTCGGTGCCGAGCACCGGCAGCGAGCCGGGGATCGTCGAGAGCGCGTTCTGGGTCTTGTGGATGCCGCGGCGGGGGAGTGAGCGAAGCAGGCCCACCGTGTACGGGTGCTTGGGCGAGTCGAAGACCTCGTCGGCGAGGCCCTCCTCCACGATCTTGCCGGCGTACATCACGCCCACGCGGTCGCACATGCTGCGGATCACGCCGAGGTTGTGGGCGATCAGCAGGATGGCCGCGCCGGTCTCGTTGCGCAGGGTGCGGACGAGGTCGAGCACTTCGGCCTCCACCGTGGCGTCGAGGCCCGTGGTCGGCTCGTCGAGCACCAGCAGGGCGGGGTCGCAGGCGAGTGCCATGGCGATGACGACGCGCTGGAGCATGCCGCCGGAGAGCTGGTGCGGGTAGCGGCCCATCACGCGGTCGGGGTCGGCGATCTGGACCTTCTTGAGCGCCGCGAGCGCGCTCTTCTCGGCGTCGGAGCGCGACTGGCCGAGCACGGTGAACGACTCGATGAGCTGCTTGCCGACCTTGATGGTGGGGTTCAGGGCCGAGCCCGGATCCTGGTACACCATCGAGGCCTTGTGCTTGCGGAACTCGCGGAGCTCGCCACGGTCCATGTCGGTGATGTCGAGCCCGTCGACGAGGATCCGGCCGGCGGTGATGACACCGTTGCGCGGCATGTAGCGCACGGCGGCGTAGGCCGTGGTGCTCTTGCCGCAACCCGACTCGCCGACGAGCCCGTAGGCCTCGCCGGGACGGATGTGGAACGAGACGCCGCGGAGCACGGGCCGGGCGACACCGCGCACCATGTACGACAACTCGAGGTCGTCGATCTGCAGGGCGTTGGTCACTGTGGTCTCGGTGATGCTCATCGTTCGTACACCGCCTGGATCGAGTCGGCGATCAGGTTGGTCGCGACCACGAGGGTCACGATCGCCAGGGCAGGGAAGGCCACCGGCCACCAGATGTTGGCGGGCAGCAGGACGCGGCCCTCGGAGATGGCCAGACCCCAGTCGGGTGACGGGGGCTGCGGGCCGGCTCCGAGGAAGCTCAGGGTGGCGACGGTGAAGATCGCGTAGCCGATGCGCACCGTGAGCTCGACGATGATCGGGCCCGTGATGTTGGGGAGGATCTCGCGGGTCATGATGAACATGTTCGATTCGCCACGCAGGCGGGCCGAGACCACGTAGTCGAGGTCGCGCTCGCCGAGCACGGCGGCCCGGACGGTGCGGGCAACGATCGGCGTGAACAGCAGTGACACCACGTAGATCACGAGCAGCTTGCGCGACTCGAAGGTGATCGTCTGCAGGATGTCGCTGGTGCTCGTGATGGTCAGCACGAGCAGGCCGACCATGACCACCGGCAGTGCGAGGAAGGCCTCGACGATACGGGAGAGCACGTTGTCGACCCAGCCGCGGTAGTAGCCCATCACGATGCCGAGGATCGTGCCGAGGATCACGCTGATGAACGCGGCCGGCGGTGCGACGACGAGGACGTCGCGGGCGCCGACGATCACGCGCGAGAAGATGTCACGGCCGAGTTCGTCGGTGCCGAACCAGTGGTCGCCGCTCGGGCCC
>JBEBDM010000299.1:0-3777 GCA_041156905.1 Actinomycetota bacterium
TGCTCGAGGTCAACTCGTCGGGCAAGAACATCACCACGGTCGAGGATCCCGTCGAGTACGTGTTCCCCGGGATCAACCAGATCCAGACCAACGACCAGGCCGGGCTCACCTTCGCCACCGGCCTCAAGGCCATCCTCCGACAGGACCCCGACGTGATCCTCGTCGGTGAGATCCGTGACGCCGACACGGCACGCATCGCCGTGCAGTCGGCGCTCACCGGTCACCTCGTGCTGTCCTCGCTGCACGGCACCGACAGCGTCGCGGCTCTCCACCGATTCCTCGACATGGGCATCGAGGCCTTCCTCATCGCGTCCTCCGTCGTGGGCGTCATCGGTCAGCGACTCCTGCGCCGCATCTGCGACTCGTGCAAGGAGCCCTACACCCCTGGCGCCGACGAGGTCGCGGTGTTCCGCCAGCACAGCGGTGGCAGTGAGAAGACCACGTTCTACAAGGGCGCCGGGTGCAGCTTCTGCGCCAACACCGGGTACCGCGACCGCATCGGCGTGTACGAGCTCCTGCGCATCACCCCCGAACTCCGTCGCCTCATCGTCGGCTGGGCCACGACCGAGGAGCTTCGCCGCCTCGCCGTCGCGCAGGGAATGCGCACGATGCTGCGTGAGGCCATGGCACTCGTCGAGAACGACATCACCACGATCCCCGAGGTCGTCCGAACCCTGTTCGCGAACTGACGACTGATGACCCGCTACGCCTACTCCGCGATCGACGTCACCGGCCAGACCATCGAGGGTGTCATCAAGTCCGACACCCTTGGTGAGGCGCGCAGCGTCCTGATGGCGCAGAACCTCTACCCGGTGAAGATCGAGGAGAAGAAGAGCGGCCTCAACCTCGAGTTCGGCAAGCCGCGCGTCAAGAAGAAGGAGCTGATGCAGTTCACGCGTCAGCTCGCCGTGTTCGTGAAGGCCGGCATCCCGCTCACCGAGGCGCTGCAGATCATCGCCGACGAGTCACCCGACGTCGCGCTGCAGCGCACGCTGATGGGGATGGTCGAGGACCTGCGCAACGGTGGCACTCTCTCCGGCGCGGCCTCGAAGTATCCCGAGGCCTTCCCCGAGTACTACGTCGGCATCCTCGGCTCGGCCGAACTCACCGGCAAGCTCGACGAGACGATGGAGAACCTCGCCGGCTACCTCGAGCGCGAGATCGAGACCCGCGCCAAGGTCACCTCCGCGCTCTCGTACCCCGGCGTGGTCATGGTGCTCGCCCTGTTCACGATGGTGGTCCTCGCCGGCTACGTGCTGCCGCAGTTCAAGCCCCTGTTCGAGGAACTCGACGCCGAACTGCCGCCCACCACACGCGCCCTACTGTTCATCGCCGACCTGTTCACCATCTACTGGTACGCGCCGTTCACGTTCTTCGCGAGCATCACCGGCTGGATCGTGTGGCTCGTCAAGACGCCCAAGGGCAAGGCCACCCGCGATCGCATGTTCCTGAAGCTGCCGGTGATCAGCGGCATCATCTCGTACAGCATCCTCGAGCGGTTCTGCCGCATCCTCGGGGCGATGGTCAGGGCCGGTGTCCCGTTGCCCGATGCGATGAAGACCACCACGACAGCGACGAGCAACGTGGTGTTCCACGAGCGACTCGAGCACGCTCGGCTCGCGATGCTCGAGGGTGGCGGCTTCGCCAAGCCCCTCGCCGAGACGGAGCTGTTTCCCGGTGCCGCCCGTCAGATGTTCAAGGTCGGCGAGGAGACCGGAACCCTCGACGACCAGCTCTCGGTCGCCAGCATGTACTTCGATCGTGAACTCGAGCAGCGCATCCGGCGCTTCACCACGATGTTCGAGCCGATCATGATCATCTTCGTCGGCCTCGTCGTGGGCTTCGTCGCCGTCGCTCTCGTGCAGGCGATGTACGGCGTCCTCGGTTCAGTCAACGAGTGACATCGGCACCGCGGCCGAGCACCTACGACACAGCCGCCAGCGCCACGATCGCCAGCGACACAGCCATCTGAGTCACGACGAGCCGGACGTCTGACCCGTCGATCGCTGGCAGTCGTCAGTCGACAGTCGTCAGCGTGCCAGCAGCAGGTCGATGTAGTCCTGGCCCCAGACGATGGCCACCATGCTCCCGAGCACGAGGAACGGCCCGAACGGGACAGCCGTCTTGCGGCTGGCCTTGCCCGCCACCATCATCACGAGTCCCACCACCGCTCCGGAGACGAAGCCGAAGAACAGGCCCACCGGCGCAAGACCGGGGTTCAGCCAACCGAGGGCCGCACCGAGGAGGGGAGCCAACCGGACGTCGCCATCGCCCATCGCCTTGCGGCTCGCGATGTAGATCAACCCCATCACGGCGAACGAGATGACCGCACCGATCAGCATCGCCAGGATGCGGACCGGCTCGCCCTCGATGAGCGCCGCGATCGCCAGCATGGGAACCACCACAGCAGCCGTGACGTGGATGATTTCGCGGGGAAGTCGTTGCGTGTGCAGGTCGATCCAGGCGAGTGCGAGCAGACCTGCTGACCACAGGCAGAACGGGATCACGTGCCATTCCTGCCCGAAGTGCACGGCCATCAGCGCGAACAAGAGCGCACAACAGATCTCCAGCACGAGCGGCTCGATGCCGATGGAAGAACGACACCGCCGACAACGACCGCGCAGGGCCACCCAACTGAGGACGGGAACCAGGTCGACGACGCCGAGGCGCAGGCCGCAGGCTCCGCAGGCCGACCCGGGCTTGACGATCGAGGCGCCGCGAGGAACACGGTCGACCACGACGGTGAGGAAAGAACCGACGACGAGTCCGTAGACGACGGAGAAAGCGATGACCATGAGTACCATTCCCCTACCGGCGACAGGTTCGAGCGGAGGCTAGTCCGGATGAGTACACCCGACCCCACACTCGTGACCCTCTTGCAGGCCACCGTCGCTGCTGGCGCCAGCGACCTCCACCTCACGGTGGGCCGTCCTGCGACGGCGCGACGCGACGGAATCCTCGTCCCGTTCGACGGTGTCGAGCGGATCACCGCGGCCGACACCGAGCGGATGACGATGTCGCTCCTCGACGACAAGCAGAAGCGCGAACTCGAGGAGTACTCACAGGTCGACTTCTCGTTCGGACTCGAGTCGGTGGGCCGCTTCCGCGCCAACGCCTACATGCAGCGCAACAGCCTCGCCCTCGCGTTCCGCGTGATCCCGTTCCGCGTGCGAGCGCTCGAGGAACTCGGCGCACCGCCCGCGACCCACGAACTCCTGCAGCGGCCCTACGGCCTCGTGCTCGTCGTCGGCCCCACGGGTTCGGGCAAGAGCACGACCCTCGCCGCGATGATCGACCGGATCAACGAGACCCGACCGGTGCACATCCTCACGATCGAGGACCCCATCGAGTACCTGCACCAGCACAAGATGGCGATGGTCAACCAGCGCGAGGTCGGCAGCGACGTCAACACGTTCATCGACGGACTCCGCAGTGCACTCCGTGAGGACCCCGACGTCATCCTCCTCGGTGAGATGCGCGACCTCGACTCGATCAGCATCACCCTGACGCTGGCCGAGACGGGTCACCTCGTGTTCGCGACCCTGCACACCAACGACGCCGCCCAGGCGCTCGACCGCATCGTCGACGTGTTCCCCGCAGAGCGCCGCGACCAGATCCAGATCCAGCTCGCCGGCACCCTCCAGGGTGTCATCAGCCAGCGACTGCTGCCCGCCGAGGGCGGTGGCCGCGTGGCCGCCTACGAGGTGCTGATGGCCAACGACGCCGTGCGCAACCTGTTGCGCGAGGGCAAGACCCGCCAGCTGCGCAACGTGATGA
>JBEBDM010000300.1:0-2837 GCA_041156905.1 Actinomycetota bacterium
TTTCGGGGAGCGTCCCGTCCTCGAACCCCTCGACCTCGACCTCGAGGCGGGCAGCATCGTGTCGGTGATCGGACCGTCCGGCTGCGGCAAGACCACCCTGCTGCGCATGCTGGCCGGGCTCGAGACCCCCGACGCCGGCACGGTGCATCTCGGCGGGGCGACCCCCGACGAGGCCCGCCGGGCCAAGCAAGTCGCCGTGGTCCCCCAGCAGCCGGGCCTGCTGCCGTGGCGCACGGTCGAGGCCAACGCCCGCCTCCTGCTCGACGTCGGCCGCTCCGCCAGCCCGTCCGGCTCGACCAGCCCGGCCGACCCGGTGGCCCTGCTCCATGAGGTCGGGCTCGGCGACGTGCTCGACCACCACCCGCACCAGCTCTCCGGCGGGATGCAGCAGCGGGTCGCCCTCGTCCGCGCCCTGGCCCTGCACGCTCCCCTGCTCCTGCTCGACGAGCCCTTCGCCGCCCTCGACGAGATCACCCGGGCCGAGATGCGCTACCTCCTCGCCCGGATGGTCGAGGGACGCGGGGCGACGGTCGTCCTCGTCACCCACAGCATCTCCGAGGCCGTCGCCCTCGGCGATCGCGTTCTCGTGCTCTCGCCACGTCCGGGCCGGCTCGTGGCCGACATCCACGTCGACCTTCCCCGACCCCGGACGGCGGGTATCGACGACGATCCCCGCTTCGTCGAGCGCTGCTCCCAGGTCCGCCGGGCGCTGCACGAGGCCGGAGGACTCTCGTGAGTCGCGTCCGCTCCGTCCCCCGCCTCGTCTCGCGTCTCGCGGCACCCGTCGTCGGCGTGGCACTCTTCCTCGCGGCGTGGGAGACACTCGTCCGGTGGGGAGACGTGCGGCCGTTCGTCCTACGCTCGCCGTCGCGCATCCTCGGGTACGTCCTCGACCATCCCGCCGACTTCGCCGGCGCGGCATGGGTCACCGCCCAGCACGCCGTCATCGGCTCGGCCGTCGCCGTCCTGGTCGCCATCGCCCTCGGTGCCGCCCTCGCGGCGTCCCGGTTCATCGAGCATGCGGCGGCGCCCGTGTTGACCCTGCTGCAGGTCACTCCCTTCGTGGCCTACATCGCGTCGGTGGTCCTGTGGCTCGGTGCGGGCACCCGCCCCGCCGTGTTCCTCGTGGCCGTCGTGTGTGTCCCGGGTTTCACGTTCGCCGCCGTCGACGGCATGCGCGGCGCCGACCCCGCCGCCCGCGAACTGCTGCGCTCGGTCGACGCCAGCCGCTTCGAGGTGCTCTGGCGACTCCGCCTCCCGTCGGCCTTGCCGTCGCTGTTCACGTCGGCCCGCTATCACGTCGGGCTCGCCCTCATCGCCGCCTACCTGGTCGAAGGCGGCAACTTCGCCGATGAGGGCCTCGGGGCGATCGGCAAGCGTGCCGTGGCGCTCAACGAGGGCGACGCCCTCTGGGGTGCCATCGTGGTGATGGCCCTGCTCGGCATGCTCGGACTCATGGCGGTCGGGGTGGCCCAGCGCGCCACGCTGCACTGGCATGCCAGCCAGCGGCGTTGAGCGGGTACGGTTCTCCCCCGATGCCCGACCTCAACGAGCTCCGCTCGCGGATCGACCAGCTCGATGCCGCCCTCATCGCCATCGTGGCCGAGCGCCTCGCCGTGTGCCGTGAGGTCGCGGCCGTCAAGCAGGCGGCCGGGACGGCCGTGATCCAGCCGGGCCGCGTCCGCGACGTCGTCACGTCGCGCCGGTCGCAGGCCATCGACGCCGGCGTCGACCCCGACTTCGCCGAGCAGTTGTTCCGGGTGCTGCTCACCGAGACCCACCGCATCGAGGTCGCCGGACACCGTTCCGACCCGGCGCCCGAGAAGGCTCCCGAGGGCCTCGGCACCCCCGGGCTCGACACTGTCGCCAGCCGGGTCGACCATGTCGTGGTCGCCGTCCCCGACCTCGCCGCCGCCCGGGCCTCCATGGCCGGGGCGTTCGGTTTCCACGAGGCTCCGCTCGCCGATCCGGCTCCCGGTCTCGTCGCGATGGTCGCCGGTGGGGTCACGATCGTGCTCGTCGGACCGGAGGCCTCCCCTGCCGTCGCCCGCCACCTCGAGCGTCACGGCGGCGGTGTCCAGCACATCGCCATCGAGGTCCTCAACGCCGGATACGCCCGCTCCGCTCTCAGCGAACGAGGGGCCGATCTGGTCACCGACGTCGTGGTCGACGCCGACGGCCACGAGCAGTTCTTCACCGCCACCGACCCCGCCACCGGAGTGCAGCTCGGCTTCATCTCGCGCACCGGACACCGTGTCGGGCTGGGCTCGGCCAACGTCCTCGCCCTGTTCGACGCGCTCGATCACGTCGATTCCTGACCCGCACCCACTCGCACGACCCGGACCCACCATGTACCGCACCGCCACCTCCCGCTCGACACGCCGCATCGGCCTCGTCGCTGCCGCCGTGCTCGCCCTCACCGCTGCAGCCTGCTCCGACGACACCACCGCGCCGTCGTCCACGACCGTCGGGACCCCGGTCACCGACTCCACCGTTCCGGCCGAGACCACGGCGGTGCCCCAGCCCGAGACGACCGCTGTCCCCACCACCGACGCCACCCTCAGCACCGACACGATCGCCGCCGAGCTCATCCCCGCCGAGTGGGAGGTCACCGCCGACGCGCCGATCCCCGCCGATCGCTGCGCCGCGAACATCGAGGCCGGACCGATCCTCTACCTCTCGAGCTTCGACTTCGCCGCCACGGCGAGCATCGTCGAGGTCCTCGTCGCCGAGTCGAAGGGGTACTTCGACGAACTGTGCCTCGACGTCCAGCTCACGCCGAGCTTCTCCGTCGAGAACTACCCGCTGATCGCCGCCAACGACGCCCAGTTCTCGTC
>JBEBDM010000301.1:0-2926 GCA_041156905.1 Actinomycetota bacterium
CGCCGGGGTGTGGCGAGGCCGGGCCGGTACTGCCCTGACAGCCCCCGAGCACGTTGGCGCACACCACGAACCAGCGGTCGGTGTCGACCGCCCGCCCGGGGCCCACGATGTCGCGCCACCAGCCGTCGGTGGGATGACCCTCCCCCGCATCGCCAGCCGCATGGCTGTCGCCCGTCCAGGCATGGCACAGGAGCACGGCGTTCGAGGCGTCGGGGGCGAGCGTTCCCCACGTCTCGTAGGCGACCGTGACGTCGAGGATCTGGTGGCCGTTGTCGAGGGCGAGCGCCCGGCCGGGAGGAAGCTGCAGGAACCGACGGTCACCGACGGGCATGCCCGGCATCCACGCACCCGTCGCAGGGAACGGGGCGCCCGAGTGCAGGGGTGCGGTCATGTCTCCTCCTTCGGCTGTGGTCGGTGTTGGATGCCACGCCGCACGGGGGAAGCTGCTTGCCGGCCGGGCCGGCCACATCCCCGGCTCGCCGGGAGGGCACCGCGGGCTTCCACCCCGGTTGCCGGAACCCCACCTCGCGGTGGGGGTCGCTCGTGATGCGTGACGCCCACAGGGTAGCAACGACGTCGGGAGCGGACACGGAGCATTCGCGCTCGACGGTGGGATACGGTCGGGACATGAGAGTGCTCGTGATCGGGGCCGGGGGTGTCGGGTCCGCGATCGTCGGCATCGCGGCACGGCGTGACGTGTTCGACTCGATCGTGGTCGCCGACATCGACCTCGCCCGTGCGGAGCGCGCCGTGACCATCGCCGCCAGTGGGCGGGTTCGTGCCGAGCAGGTCGACGCCTCGTCGCGTGAGGCGCTCGTCGCGCTGGCCCAGGCGATCGACGCCGACGTGATCGTCAACGCCTGCGACCCGCGCTTCAACCCACCGATCTTCGACGCCGCCTTCGAGGCCGGGTGCCACTACCTCGACATGGCGATGCACATGTCGACACCACACCCGACCCATCCGTACGAGCAGGTCGGCGTCACGCTCGGGGACGCGCAGTTCGCGGTCGCCGACCAGTGGGCCGAGCGTGGGCTGCTCGCCCTCGTGGCGATGGGGGTCGAA
Source organism: Actinomycetota bacterium (assembly GCA_041156905.1). Lineage (GTDB taxonomy): Bacteria > Actinomycetota > Acidimicrobiia > Acidimicrobiales > Ilumatobacteraceae > UBA668. The sequence continues at coordinate 1,066 of JBEBDM010000301.1, forward strand.
CCCGGCTTCAGCGACGTGGTCGCCCGCTACGCCTCCGACCACCTGTTCAGCCGCATCGACGAGGTCGCGGTCCGTGATGGCGCCGACCTCGTGATCGAGGGGTACGACTTCGCTCCCACGTTCAGCATCTGGACCACGATCGAGGAGTGTCTGAACCCACCGATCGTCTACGAGCGCGGCCGAGGGCTGTTCACCACCGAACCGCTGAGCGAGCCCGAACTGTTCACGTTCCCCGAGGGGATCGGCACGCTGCTCTGCGTCAACGTCGAGCACGAGGAGGTCGTGCTCATGCCGCGTTGGCTCGACGTCGGCCGCGTGACCTTCAAGTACGGACTCGGCGAGGAGTTCATCTCCGTGCTGCGCACGCTCCGCATGCTCGGCCTCGACAGCACCACGCCACTCGACGTCCGAGGGCAACGGGTGGCACCGCGCGACGTCGTGGCGGCCGCACTCCCCGACCCAGCACGCCTGGGCGACAGGATGCGTGGCCGCACGTGCGCTGGGGCGCTGGTCACCGGTCTCGGCCTCGACGGCGAGCCCCGTTCGACGTACCTCTACCAGATCGTCGACAACGAGTGGACCATGCGCGAGTACGGGCACCAGGCCGTCGTGTGGCAGACGGCGGTGCACCCCGTGGTCGCCCTCGAACTGCTCGCCACGGGAGCGTGGTCCGGCGTCGGTGTCCTCGGTCCGGAGGCCTTTCCCGCCGATCCGTTCCTCGAACTGCTCCCCGTGCACGGCGCCCCCTGGAAGATCGAGGAGCGATGAGGGGCGCTCGATGACGCGCCTGCGGAAGGCCGACGTCGAGCGGATGATGGCCGCCTACGACGACGACCCGGTCGGAGCCCTGACCATCGCACTGCAGCTCACCCTCGACCTCCCCGGCGAGCACTGGACGGCGCTGGTGAAGGCGGCCGGCTTCACGTGCGCCCGTCGCATCCGTCTACAGGCACGCGAGACAGAGGCACTCGACGAGTTGCTGCGCGAACTCAACGAGATGCGCGTGCTGGTCGACCTGCGCGACTGATCGCGATCAGTCAGGGTCGGAGGGGCCGATCGCACACGCGTCGGACGCCCCGGGGAGCCGGTGGCGGTTGCGAGCGATCCATCGGTAGACGACGCCCGCCAGCGAGCGGACCCCGGGAAGACCGATGAGCCAGCCGAGCGGCGACCACGGCAGTCCGGCCGACCGGAGCAGCGCGGCCACAGCCCGCTCGCCTGCCGCGATGCGACCCCCTGCGTCGACGAACTGCACCGCAGTGCGGCAGGCGACCTCGTCGAGGCCGAGGGACGCGAGATCGGTGCGCTGGTACGGCACCGCGGTGGGCAGCCGTCGGATCCACCGTCGTCCCCACTCGATGCTGCGCGTGCAGAACCCGCAGTCACCGTCGAAGACGATGAGCGGGAGCGCCGGCGAGGCGCTCACGAGGCGCCGATCACGGGCTGGGCCGTGGCCAGCCGACGATCGAAGCCGATCTCGGTCGGGAGGAACCCGTTGCGGTCGGGCCACAGCATCTGGACGGCGGTGAACGCCGCGCCCTTCCTCCACGCCCGGGCCGTCGGGAGCATCGCATGGGCGACGTCGTCGTCGATCGGCAGGAACGCGCAGCGCAGTTCACCGTCGAGGACACCCTGCAGTTCGACACCCACCGGGATCTCGGTGCCGCCGCGCAGGAGGTCGGCGACCACGGTCACGAGATCGTTGGCCGTCGACGGGGTGAGCCCGAGCACCACCACCTCGGGAAACCCGAACGCCTCCGGGAACCCGATCGAGTAGGAGTACCCGGGGACGGCCGGATCGGTGTCGGTACGCGCCGCCACCAACTCGAGCGCCCACCCGTTGGTCTCGACCATCCACTCG
>JBEBDM010000302.1:0-6796 GCA_041156905.1 Actinomycetota bacterium
CTCCGACGCTCCGAGGCGGTCAGGGACCCGTTCGAGGCGTCCCTGAGCCACCGCTCATTTCCGGCACGATCGTGCCGAGAATCGGTCCGAACCCATCGCAGCGGAGCGGGCCGTCGCCTACGATGAGGGGTCTTGGACGAGTCGACCACCACCATCGACGCCGTGCTCGAGCAGTACTCCGGGGTTCCCGGCGGGCTCATGCCGGCGCTGCACGCCCTTCAGCACCATGAGGGGTTCGTCGACCCCGCGCACATTCCGGCCCTGGCCGAGGCGTTCAACCTCGCCGTCGCCGAGGTCCACGGAGTCATCACGTTCTACAAGGACTTCCGCACCACCCCGCCGGCCGGTCCGGTGGTCCAGGTCTGCCGTGGCGAGGCCTGCCAGAGTCGCGGCGCCCACGCCGTCTGGGACGCGGCCCGTGAGATGGCCGCCGACGGCTCGTTCGAGGCCGACGAGGTCTTCTGCCTCGGCCTGTGCACCGCCGGCCCGAACATCGCCGTCGCCGGCCGCGCCTACCCGGTGGCCGACGCGAGTGCCCTCGCCGACGTCGTCCGTGTCGCCGTGAGGGGTGCCTCCGTCCCTGCCGTGCCGTCGATGCACGACGAGGGCGTCACCGTCTACGTGCCGCTCGACGCTGCCGCTCGTGCGGCCGGCGCCGACGAGGTCGCTGCCGCTCTCACCACCACTCCCGGCATCCGCGTCGTCCGCAACGGTTCGCGCGGGATGCTCTGGCTCGAGCCGATGGTCGAGGTCGAGACGCCCGAGGGCCGGATCGCCTACGGGCCGGTCTCGGTCGGCGACGTGTCGTCGCTGCTCGCCGCCGACCTGCTCAAGGGTGGCGACCACCCGCTGCGCCTCGGTCGCACCGACGACCTTCCGTGGATGAAGGCCCAGCAGCGCGTGACCTTCGCCCGCGTCGGTCTCATCGACCCCCGTTCGGCCGACGATTACGCCGCCCAGGGTGGGATGAAGGGCCTCGGCCGCGCCCTGTCGATGTCGCCCGCCGACGTCGTCAAGGAAGTCACCGACTCCGGACTTCGTGGCCGTGGTGGTGCCGCGTTCCCGACGGGCATCAAGTGGCAGACCGTGCACGACGCTCCGGCCGGCCAGAAGTACATCGTGTGCAACGCCGACGAGGGCGACAGCGGCACCTTCGCCGACCGCATGCTCATGGAGGGCGACCCGTTCGTCCTCGTCGAGGGCATGGTGATCGCTGGTTGGGCCGTCGGGGCGACCGAGGGCTACGTCTACATCCGCAGCGAGTACCCCGACGCGATCGAGGCGATGAACTCGGCCATCCACGTCGCCACCGAGCGCGGCTGGCTCGGCGACAAGGTGATGGGCACCGACTTCTCGTTCCGCCTCCACGTGCGCGTCGGTGCCGGTGCCTACGTCTGTGGTGAGGAGACGGCGCTGCTCGAGAGCCTCGAGGGCCGACGTGGTGTCGTGCGGGCCAAGCCGCCGCTGCCCGCGCTCGTGGGTCTCTGGGCCCGACCGACCGTCGTCAACAACGTTCTCAGCCTTGCCAGTGTCCCGGCGATCCTCGCCGACGGTGCCGCCGCCTACCAGGCCCTCGGCACCGGCCGCAGTCGTGGCACGCAGGTCTTCCAACTCTCGGGCAACGTCGCTCGCGGTGGCATCCTCGAGATGCCATTCGGTGTGACTCTCGAGTCGCTCGTCGACGGTCTCGGTGGCGGCACCGCTTCGGGCCGTCCCGTGCGCGCCGTGCAGGTCGGTGGTCCGCTCGGTGCCTACGTGCCGGCCGAACAGTTGGGACTCTCGGCCGACTACGAGTCGATGGCTGCCGCGAACGCGATGCTCGGTCACGGTGGACTCGTGGTGTTCGACGACACCGTCGACATGGCTGTCCAGGCCCGTTTCGCGATGGAGTTCTGCGCCGCCGAGTCGTGCGGCAAGTGCACCCCGTGCCGGATCGGCAGCACCCGCGGCGTCGAGGTCATCGACAAGATCCGCGCTGGGCGCGACCGCGAGGCCAACATCGCCGTGCTGGTCGACCTCTGCGAGGTCATGGCCGACGGCTCGCTGTGCGCGATGGGCGGGCTCACCCCGCTCCCGGTGCGCAGCGCCCTCACCCATTTCGCCGACGACTTCCACCGTGCCGCCCCGGCGGCCGCAGAAGGAGCCCACTCGTGACCCTGAGCCTCTCCCTCATCACCGGCGAGCACGACCTCGGTACGCCGCCGGCCGACCGCAGCCGCGTGGGCGCGCCCGACACGGTCGAGCTCGTCATCGACGGCACCTCGATCACCGTTCCCGAGGGAACCTCGATCATGCGCGCCGCCGCCCTCGCCGGCGTCGACGTCCCGAAGCTCTGCGCGACCGACCGTCTCGATCCGTACGGCTCGTGCCGTCTGTGTCTCGTCGAGGTCGAGGGACGCAAGGGCACGCCTGCGTCGTGCACCACTCCCTGTACGCCCGGCATGAACGTGGTCACCCAGTCGCCCAAGCTCGAGCGCCTGCGCCGCGGCGTGATGGAGCTGTACATCAGCGACCACCCGCTCGACTGCCTCACCTGCGCCGCCAACGGTGACTGCGAACTGCAGGAGATGTCGGGTGCTGTCGGCCTGCGCGAGGTGCGCTACGGCTACGACGGCGAGAACCACCTCGACCTCGGCAAGGACACCTCGAACCCGTACTTCACGTTCGACACCTCGAAGTGCATTGTCTGCTCGCGCTGCGTGCGGGCGTGCGAGGAGGTCCAGGGGACCTTCGCTCTCACCATCGCCGGGCGTGGTTTCGGCTCGCGGGTCAACGCCGGCTTCAAGGGTTCGTTCTTCGACAGCGACTGCGTCAGCTGCGGCGCCTGCGTGCAGGTGTGCCCGACGGCGACGCTCACCGAGAACTCCGTCATCGAGATGGGCCAGCCGCGTCGAGCGGTCGAGACCACGTGTGCCTACTGCGGCGTCGGTTGCTCGTTCCGCGCCGAACTGCAGGGCGAGACCGTCGTGCGCATGGTTCCCTCGAAGTCGGGTGGTGCCAACGAGGGCCACTCGTGCGTGAAGGGACGCTTCGCGTGGGGCTACGCCACGCACAAGGACCGTCAGCTCTCGCCGATGATCCGCGAGAGCATCACCGACGAGTGGCGTCCCGTGTCGTGGGAGGAGGCGATCTCCTACACGGCCGACCGGCTCAAGGACATCCAGACCCGCCACGGTCAGGGCGCCATCGGCGCGATCACGTCGTCGCGTTGCACCAACGAGGAAGTGTTCGTGGTGCAGAAGATGGTGCGCACCGCCTTCGGCAACAACAACGTCGACACGTGTGCTCGCGTGTGTCACTCGCCGACGGGCTTCGGCCTCTCGCAGGCGTTCGGCACCTCGGCCGGAACGCAGGACTTCAAGTCGGTCGAAGCGGCCGACGTGATCCTGCTCATCGGAGCCAACCCGAGTGACGCCCACCCGGTGTTCGCGTCGCGGATGAAGCGCCGCCTGCGCGAGGGCGCGCAGGTGATCGTCGTCGACCCGCGTCGTATCGAGCTCGTCCGCACGACCCACATCGAGGCGGCCGGCCATCTCCAGCTGCGCCCCGGCACGAACGTTGCCGTCATCAACTCGCTGGCCCACGTGGTGGTCACCGAGGGTCTCGTCGACCGTGAGTTCGTCGCCGAGCGCTGCGACGCCGCCGAGTACGCGGCGTGGGCCGAGTTCGTCTCGCGCCCGGAGAACAGCCCTGAGGCGATGGAGCTCCACACCGGCGTTCCCGCCGCCGAGGTCAGGGCCGCGGCTCGTCTCTACGCGACTGCCCCCAACGGCGCCATCTACTACGGCCTCGGCGTCACCGAGCACAGCCAGGGCTCGACGATGGTGATGGGCATGGCCAACCTCGCGATGGCCACCGGCAACCTCGGCCGCGACGGTGTGGGTGTCAACCCGCTGCGCGGCCAGAACAACGTGCAGGGCTCGTGCGACATGGGCTCGTTCCCGCACGAACTCCCGGGCTACCGCCACGTCAGCGACGAGGCGACACGCTCGATGTTCGAGGCGTTCTGGGGTGTCACCATCCAGCCGCAGCCGGGCCTGCGCATCCCGAACATGTTCGACGCCGCGATCGACGGCCACTTCAAGGGCATCTTCGTGCAGGGCGAGGACATCGCCCAGAGCGATCCCAACACGGCCCACGTCGAGCACGCGCTGTCGTCGATGGAGTGCGTGATCGTGCAGGACCTGTTCCTGAACGAGACCGCCCGCTTCGCCCACGTGTTCTTCCCCGGGACCTCGTTCCTCGAGAAGGACGGCACGTTCACCAACGCCGAGCGCCGCATCAACCGCGTGCGTCCGGCGATGCGACCCCAGCAGGGCAAGCACGAGTGGCAGGTCGTCGCCGAACTGTCGGCCGCGCTGGGTGTGCCGATGCACTACGACCAGTCGTCGCAGATCATGGACGAGATCGCCGCCCTCACGCCGACGTTCAAGGGCGTGTCGTTCGCCCGCCTCGACGAGGTGGGCAGCGTGCAGTGGCCGTGCAACGACGCCGCTCCCGACGGAACCCCGGTCATGCACATCGACAAGTTCGTGCGCGGCAAGGGCCGGTTCATCATCACGCCGTACGTGGCCACGGAGGAGAAGGCGAGCCGCCGTTTCCCGCTGCTGCTCACCACCGGCCGCATCCTCAGCCAGTACAACGTGGGCGCCCAGACCCGCCGTACGGAGAACGTGCGGTGGCACGGCGAGGACCTTCTCGAGATCCATCCGGCCGATGCCGAGGAGCGCGGGATCCGCACGGGTGACGAGGTCACCCTCGCGAGCCGTGTCGGCTCGACCGTGATGCACGCCCTCGTGAGCGAGCGGATGACCCAGGGCGTCGTGTACACGACGTTCCACTATCCGGTCAGCGGCGCCAACGTCGTGACCACCGAGAACTCCGACTGGGCGACCAACTGCCCCGAGTACAAGGTGACCGCCGTGCAGGTGGCCCCGGGTCGTTCGGCCGCGACGGCCGAACTCGACCACCCCGAGCACCGTCTCGGTGCCCTGGTCCGGATGGCCAACCAGATCGCCCGCCAGATGAGCGCGGACCCCTCGGTCGACGCGATCGAGGCCACGGCGACGCACATCGGCAAATTCTGGGAGCCCGACATGCGCGCCGACCTCGTCGCGGCCATCGACGGCGGCACGGTGACGGTCGAGGCCGTGGCCGTCGAAGCGGTCCGCCGCCTCGTCCCCGCCTACTGACCCCCACCCCACCGATCTCGGCGCAGATCGTCCCGGATTCCGGAACTATGCGTACCGAGATCGTGGGGAACTCGGGCTGAGGCGCGAGACTCAGGGGCATGAGGGTCTCGGCCAAGGCTGACTACGCGGTCCGCGCGGTGGTCGAGCTCGCGTCGCGGGGAGCGACGTCGGAGCAACCGATGAAGGGCGACGCCGTGGGTCGCGCCCAGACCATCCCGACCAAGTTCTGCGAGAACATCCTCGCCGAGTTGCGTGCGGCGGGTGTGGTGGCGTCGCGCCGTGGCGCCGACGGCGGGTACTGGCTGGCGGCCGATCCGGCGCGGGTGACCCTCGGCGACATCGTGCGGGTCGTCGACGGTCCGTTGGCCGCGGTGCGCGGTGTCCGGCCCGACGTCGCCGAGTTCGAGGGATCGGCGGCACCGCTGCGAGACGTGTGGGTGGCTTTGCGGGCATCGCTGCGCAGGGTGCTCGACACGGTCACCGTCGCCGACGTCGTGGCGGGTGCGCTGCCGGCGTCGGTGGGGGAGTTGTTGGGCGACGAGGGTGCCTGGGCCGACGTCGAACCGCACTGGGCTGAGGGGTATCCACCCGCGGAGTAATTCCCACTTGTAGGGTAGGAAATGTCATTCCCACTCATAGAGTGGGAAATGTTCCCCCGCAGGAGGCCTCGTGACACCCTCGACCCTTCGTCCACGCCGACGACCCCGTATCGCACCGCTCGCCCTCGCCGTTGTCTCCCTCCTCGTCGTCGCGTGCGGAGGGACTGACCGCGCGGGCACGGTGGCCGGGGGTCCGCCGGAGAGCGTGCGACTCGGCTTCTTCCCCAACGTGACCCACACTCCCGCGCTTGTCGGTGTGGCGGAGGGGACGTTCAGTGTCGCCCTCGGTGAGGCCACCGAACTCGAGACGTTCACCTTCGATGCCGGCACGGAGGCGGCCGAGGCGCTCCTCGCCGGTTCGCTCGACCTGACCTTCATCGGCCCGAACCCGGCCATCAACGCCTTCGCCCAGTCGGGCGGGGAGGCCGTGCGCGTCGTGGCCGGGAGCACCTCGGGTGGTGCGTTCCTCGTGGTCCGCCAGGGCATCACGTCGGCCGCCGACCTCGAGGGTCTGACGATCGCCACACCGTCGCTCGGCAACACTCAGGACGTCGCGCTCCGTGCGTGGCTGAAGGAGAACGGGTTCGAGACCACACCCAACGGCGGGGGAGACGTGATCGTGCTCCCACAGAAGAACTCCACGACCCTCGAGTCGTTCATCAACGGCGACATCGACGGCGCGTGGGTTCCCGAGCCGTGGGCGACCCGCCTCGTGAGTGAGGGTGGTGGGGTCGTGCTCGTGAACGAGCGTGACCTCTGGACCGAGACTGGCGGCGAGTTCGTGACGACGCATCTCCTCGTGCGTACCGAGTTCCTCGAGCAGCACCCCGACACCGTGGCCGCGATCATCGAGGGCCTCGCCGCCGCGATCGACGCGATCGAGGCTGACCCGGCTGCTGCCCAGGCCGACGTCGTCGCCCAGATCGCTTCGATCACCGGGACCGATCCCGACCCGGCGACCATCGCTGCCGCATTCGGGAACCTGACCTTCACCCTTGATCCGAT
>JBEBDM010000303.1:0-2899 GCA_041156905.1 Actinomycetota bacterium
GCGATGTCGAGGACGCGCAGGCCGGCGAGGGGCGGCGTCGGCCCCGACGTGTCGGTGGCGTGGGTGGTCACTGCAGGACGTTGTGCCCGTCGGGCAGGGGCTCGCGGCCGGTGAGGGCCAGGATCAGCGCGACGGGGGAGGCGAGCTCGGTGAGCACGCGGAGCACCACGGCCGACGTGTCGGGGTGGAGGCTCGGGTACTGGCGGGTGGCGCGCTGCAGGTCGAGCGTGTGCACTCCGATCTCGACCACGCGCGTGGCGAGGTACTCGATCAACGTCATCGATCCGGCGAAGGTGTTGACGCGATCGTCGTCGGCACAACCGGCGACGACTCCGAGCACGCGGGCGACCACGGCCTCGGCCTCACCGAGTGGGTCGATGATCTGGCGCGACGCCTGCTTGGCCCGTGCGTTGACGCCCTGGTGCACCGTCGGGTCGGTGAGCACGATGCGGTAGTACTCGACGGCATCGGTGATGACGCGGTCGACCGTGGGCGGAGCGCTCAGGTACCCGTCGACGGTGACGAAGGCGCGCATCGCGTGCGCAGCGAGCTGCCGGACGTTCCAGTCGCCGAGGGCGCCGAACTTGTCCCAGTCGCCCGGGTCGACGGCACGCATCGCCTCGAGGAACGTCTCGGCGCCGTGCTCGAAACCGGCCCTCACCTGAGCGGGATCGTGAAGCATCGGTCCTCCAACCGTCCGAGGGCGTACGACTCGTAGTCGATGCCGAAGTCGCTGTACAGGTTGCGGCAGCGCTCACTCCAGGCCAGGGCCTCGGGCGTGCTGATGCGGTGCACCACCTGCATGATCCCGCCCTCGTACACGCGGTACTCGGCCCATGTGCCGGGGAAGTCCTTCACGCAGCCGATCTCGATGCTCGGTGCGCCACAGGCCATCGAGCGGAGGCGATGGCGGTGCGTGTGGCCGGCCGTGTAGGCGACGAGGTTGTGCTGCCGGGCGAACACGGCGTCGAGCGCGTCGCTGGCATCGGGGTGCAGGCCGAAGTAGGTGTCGCTGCGGTGACCGTCGGGCTCGGCGATCCACTGCTGGTGGTGACCCATGACGAGCACGGGGACGGTGCTGGCTGCGGCGTGGGCGTCGAGCCAGTCGATCTGCTCGCCGGTGATCATGCCCGTGGTCTGCGTGGGGATCACCGTGTCGAGCAGCGCGACCGCGACGCCGGGTAGTTCGATCCACTTGTCGCCGGCGTGGACGCTCTGGCCCTTGTAGCCGTCATGGTTGCCGCGCACGACGTGCAGGTGCTCGCCGAACGCGAGGCCGTAGTGCTCGTCGAAGGCGGTGAACTCCTCGGGGAGTCCGTCGTTGGTGATGTCGCCCTTCACCAGCACGGCAGCCGGGCCGATCGCAGCGATCTCGGCGATCGCGCCGCTGTTCATGGTGACGGGATACGGAGGCTCACCCGGGAGTGGGCGCTGGATCGGCCCCTGCGGATGGTCGTCGATCCGGCCGCACTCGACCTCGCCGAAGTGAACGTCGTTGACCGTGGCGATGCGGCACAGCAGCTCACCGGCCGGTCGCTCGAGCGTGGTGATGCGCGCCCCGTGGACCTCGTGCGAGGAGCCGGGGTCGAGGCCGTCGAGGCGAATGACGTGTGATCCGTCGTGACACACGATCAGGTCGTCGGCGATGGTCGTGACGTCCATGCCGTCACCGTAGCCGAGTGTCAGCGACGCCGTTCCGGAGTGACCGCGGACGAACTTTGTGTCCGCGAACCGTGTGGGGTCGTCAGGCCCTGACGACGACCGAGCCGACGACCTTGTCGTGCCAGGTCTGCTTGTCCTTGTCCCACAGCATCCAGAGATAGCCGAGTCCGCAGAACGAGCCCGAGATGATGCCCGCGAACAGGAGTCGGCCGATGGCCCTGCCGTAGCCGATGGGCTGGCCGTTGTCGGCCCGCACGACCTTGATGCCGACGATCTTGCGGCCCCACGTCTGACCGCGGACGGCGAGATGCCGGGCCTGCATCAGCCAGACGAAGACCACGCCGAAACCGATCAGCGCGATGCCGAGGATCAGAAGGCCGACCTTGAGTTCGCCGTCGCCACACGAGGTGTACTCGGTGCCGTCGCTGTAGTAGCCGACCTCCGAGCAGTCGGAGAACGATGCGACGATGGCCACGATGCCGGCGATCGCCGGGATGAGTGACACGAGGCCGTACAGCACCGAGTCGAGCAACGATGCGCCGAGGCGGGCACCGAAACTGGCGCGTTCACCGGAACCTGATGAGCCGCCGGGGAACATCGGCGGCGGTACCGGAGGGAACGCTGGCGGCGGCGGGGGGATCGTGCTCACGCCTTGACGACCGACGTGTTCATGATCTTGTCGTGCCAGGTCTTCTTCTCGTTGTCCCACAGCATCCAGAGGAAGCCGAGATAGCACGGCAGAGCGGAGATGATCGACACCAGGCGCCGGCCGAGTGCCTTACCGGCGCTGATACCAGCGCCGCTGTTCGAGTCGACGATGCGGATGTTGGTCGCCTTCTGGCCGATGCTCTGGCCCTTGCCGACCATCACGCAGTAGATCGCGAGTCCGATGATCCCACCGAGCACGGTGAGATTGGGGTCGACGACACCGAGCACGACCGAGATCACCCAGCCGACCGCTCCGTCGATGAAGGCCGCACCGAAGCGCGGCCCGAACCCGGCGGCGTTGGACGCGGCACCCGACGGGCCGCCGGAGAACGACGGCGGCGGGGCAGGGGGGAACGACGGGGGCGGCGGGGGCGGCGGCGGCATCGAGCTCATGGACGCGACCGTAGCCGCGTCGTGGATGCGTGTAAGACGATCGGGGCCGAGGCGGCGCGACGAGCCGGCGCGACTGCCGGACGACTACCGGAAGGGTCGGTCGCGGCGGGATGCCAGCGGCCGCGCCCACCAGCGC
>JBEBDM010000304.1:0-6151 GCA_041156905.1 Actinomycetota bacterium
GCGGTCTACCGGGTCATTCCGGAGCAGATCAAGAGCTTCCACGAACTGGGACTGCCGCCGGTGCTGGCGACCCTGGCCGAGCGGCCGCGCGGGCTGGTGCTCGTCACCGGACCGACCGGCAGCGGCAAGTCGACGACGCTGGCGGCGATGATCGACAAGATCAACATCGAGCGCAAAGGCCACATCCTCACCATCGAGGACCCGATCGAGTACCTGCACTACCACAAGATGGCGATGATCAACCAGCGTGAGGTCGGCACCGACGTGAACAGCTTCACGGACGGCCTGCGCAGCGCCCTCCGTGAGGACCCCGACGTCATCCTCCTCGGTGAGATGCGCGACCTCGACAGCATCAGCATCACGCTGACGCTCGCCGAGACGGGTCACCTCGTGTTCGCGACGCTGCACACCAACGACGCCGCCCAGGCCCTCGACCGCATCGTCGACGTCTTCCCGGCCGAGCGGCGCGACCAGATCCAGCTGCAGCTCGCCGCCACGCTCCAGGGTGTCATCAGCCAGCGCCTCCTCCCCGCCGACGGGGGTGGCCGTGTGGCCGCCTACGAGGTGCTCATCGCCAACGACGCCGTGCGCAACCTCATCCGTGAGGGCAAGAGCCGCCAGCTGCGCAACGCGATGCTCGGTGGTGCGCAGGAGGGGATGATGACGATCGAGATGGATCTCGCCCGTCTCGTCACGAGTGGTCTCGTCAGCTTCGAGACGGCTGCCGAGTACAGCCAGTACCCGAAGGAGATCCTCGCCCAGGCGGCCACCATGCGCGCCCAGAACGCCGCTCAGGCCACCCTCGCGGCGGGCCAGTCGGCGAGTACGGGCGCCGGGCGCTCGATGCGCACCTGATCCCCCCGTCGAGAGCCCATGGCAGCACCCCACCTCCCCTACAAGATGCTGGCCGGCGTGGTGCCGTGCCCGGGTGGGTGGCTGATGGTCCCTGCGCGTCTGGCGGGTGTCACCGTCGTCGCCGAGGATCCGATGGTGGTACCGATGCTGCTCGACGTGATCGAGTTCAAGCCGAAGTTCGACGCCTGCGCGATCGCCGTGCCGATCGGATTCTCCGACGAGCCGGCCGGCCCGTACCGCCCGTGCGACATCGAGGCCCGGGAGCTCGTCGGATGGCCGCGGCGCACCAGCATCCACCACACGCCGTCACGGGCTGCGCTGAACGCCCCGACGCGTGAGGACGCACTCGCCCTCGAGCCGTGGCTCACCCGCGACGACTTCCGGCGCTTCAAGTGGATCCGCGAGGCCGAGCGCGAGTTCCAGCCCTTCCACCAGCGCTCGTTCTTCGCCGCCAACCCCGACCTGACCTACACGCAACTCAACGGTGACATCCCGCTGCGGACCTCCCCGCACCACGAGGACGGCATCCGGGAGCGGATGCACCTCCTGCGCGACAAGATGCCCGGAGTCGACGAGGTGATGACGAGCGTGCCGCCGCCCGGTGCCGGTCTCGTCCACCTCGTCCAGGCTGCTGGTCTGTTGTGGACCGCTCGCCGGGCGGCTGGCCGCGCCATGCAGCGCCTGCCCCTCGACCCTGAGTGGGACAGCACTGGCATGCGCATGGAACTCGTGCGCTGACGCACGGGCGTGTCGGGGCTTCGACACCGACCTGACGGCAACAGACACCCGAAAACGGCAGAAGCCGGACCCGAAGGTCCGGCTCCGACCGTCCGTTGACGATCTGTGCGATCAGTGGGCGGCTGCCCGGTGCGTCAGACGCAGGGGCCGCCAGCCGTCGCGGTGAGGGTGTAGGTGGTGTCACCCGCGGTGTAGGCGTAGGTCCAGTTGTCGGTGCTGGCGTCCTTGAGAAGTCCGCCGGACTCCATCGCGGCGACGCTGGCCGGGTACTCACCGTTCTGGGCCATGTACGACTCGGCAGCGGTCTCGAGGACCTTCTTGTCGGCGGCGCAGGCCGACTCCTTGCCGTTGTTGGTGATACCGCGGACCGCGAACACCGTGACGGTGGCGAGGATGCCGAGGATGACGATGACGATGAGCAGCTCGACGAGGGTGAAGCCCTTGTCCTTGTTCTCGAACTTGGTGTTCATGGGAAATCCTCCGATGTCGTTCCCGTGGGTTCAACGCCGACCCGGTGGACTCACCGCTCGAGCGCAACTCCATTGTCGGCGCGCTGGCACCCCGACTTGAGGGATTTCCGGAAAAACATGTGACCACCGTCGCTCGCTACCGTGGCGGTGTGACCCGTCAGCCCGAGATCCGCCTCCTCCCCCGCCGCGACCGGTCGCTCCAGCGCCGTCACCCGTGGATCTTCAGCGGTGCCGTCGACCAGGTGAACGGCTCCCCCGGCCCGGGCGAGACCGTGCTGGTTCGAGGGGCCGATGGGGCCCCCATCGGCTGGGCGGCCTTCAGCCCGGAGTCGCAGATCAGGGCCCGGATGTGGAACTTCGAGCCCGACGAGGCCGTGACGCCCGAGTTCGTGGCAGCTCAGGTGACGACGGCGGCCTCCCGACGGGCGGGCCTGCTCGGGTCGGGGACCACGGATTCGGCCCGGGTCGTGTTCAGCGAGGCCGACGGGGTGCCCGGCCTGACCGCCGACCGGTACGGAGACACCATCGTCTGCCAGCTGACCACGGCCGGCGCCGACGCCTGGCGCGAGACCCTGGCCGACGCCCTCGCCGCCCTGCCGGGAGTCGGGTGCGTCTACGAGCGCAGCGACGCCGACATCCGCGAGCGGGAGGGGCTCGCCAGTCGGGTCGGGCTGCTCCGAGGGCACGATCCCGACCCCGCCCTCGTCGCCCACGAGGACGGTCTGCGGTTCGCCGTCGACGTCGCCGGGGGCCACAAGACCGGCTTCTACCTCGACCAACGCGACTCCCGCCGGGCCGTCGCCCGCTGGTCTGCCGGTCGCCGGGTGCTCAACGTGTTCTCCTACACAGGAGCGTTCAGCGTGATCGCCGCCCATCACGGGGCCGAGAGCGTCGCCTCGGTCGATTCGTCGGGGCCGGCCCTCGACCTGGCCGAGCACAACGCCCGGCTCAACGGGGTCGAGGCCGGCGAACGGCTCGAGGGCGATGCGTTCACCGTCCTGCGCGGGCTGCGCGACCGGGCCCGCCAGTACGACCTGATCCTCCTCGACCCACCCAAGCTCGCCCAGAGCGACCGGCATGTGGAGAAGGCGTCGCGCGCCTACAAGGACCTCAACCTCCTTGGCCTCAAACTCCTCGCCACCGGCGGTGTGCTGATGACGTGGTCGTGCAGTGGGGCGATGACCATGGACCTGTTCCAGAAGGTCGTCGCCGGGGCGGCGCTCGACGCCCGGCGTGAGGTCCGGATCGTCGGGAGGCTCCACCAGCCCGAGGACCACCCAGTCCCGCTGGCCTTTCCCGAGGCCGAGTACCTGAAGGGCCTCGTCCTGCACGCCGAGTGACGGGGACGGCTCCCGGGTGAGGGCAACCGGCTCTGGCCGCCCGGACAGGTGGCACAGGCACCGCGTGTTGCAATTCTGTTACGAACCGACAAGACTTCGTCACATTCGCCGACACACCCGATCCGAGGAGGTGGCGACATGACCCAGTCCGAGTTCGACGCCACCCTGGCCGACGAGCGCGGCTCCGGACTCGAGGACGAGTTCTGGGGCCACGAGCCCACCCGCCGCTCCGAGCGGCCGGCCCGAGAGCCGCGCCGCCCGCGGCGGGTCGCTGCCTCGGCTCCCGTGGTGCCCGGCCCCCGGCCGCCCATCGACCCGCTCCTGCGCCGTGCCGGCCTGCTCGCCCTCGGTATCGGCCTGCTCGTGCCCGCCGCCCTCGTCATCCGCGACAGCAGCTCGGACGGCTCCCGCTCGGGTGCCGCCACTGTCGCCTACGGCGGCGCCCCGACGACCGCCGCACCGGTGGCGGGCAGCACCGGGGACACCATCGACTACCCGATGGTCGGTCCACTGAGTGACAGCGACCTCCCGACCATCACTCCCCCCGGCGACTCAAGTACCTCCACCGACTCGACCCAATCGGCGCCCCCGGCCCGGACGGAGAGCTCGTCGGCCAGCGTCTCGTGCGCGGCACGCTACGAGGTGCGCTCGGGCGACTCGTGGTCGCTGATCGCGTCGCGGGCCAGCGTCACCGTCGACCGCCTCCTCGCCGCCAACTCGGCGACGACCTCGACCGTGATCCTCGTCGGCCAGGAGATCTGCCTCCCGCCCGAGGCCAAGGTCTCGGGCCTCACCTCCGCCGGTTCGGCCGGCAGCACGGCGACCAAGACCTCCGTCTCGGCCCCGCCGACCACCCTCGCCCCCGCCCCGTCGAACAACTACAGCCGCGACCAGGTGATCCGGATCATCCGTGAGGAGTGGCCCGACCACCTCGAGGACACGGCGATCATGATCGCCGACCGCGAGAGCCACCTGAACCCGAGCGCCCAGAACTGGTGCTGCGTCGGTCTGTTCCAGATCTACTGGGACGTCCACAAGGGCTGGCTCGCCGCCCTCGGTATCACCAACCGCACCCAGATGTTCGACCCACGCACGTCGGCACGGGCCGGGTACGCCCTGTACCTCCGGTCGAACAGTTTCCGACCCTGGGGGCTCTGAGAGGTTCGCGACCGCCCGGTAGCAGTCGCCCGCCCGACCCCGTAGAGTTCTGGGTCGCAAGCGCTCGTAGCTCAATGGATAGAGCATTTGACTACGGATCAAAAGGTTAGGGGTTCGAGTCCCTTCGAGCGCGCTGCACACGGCCCCCGCAAGGGGGCCGTTGCGCATTCTCCGTGGTGTTCGAGCCCCACGCAGACAGGTAGGTGCCGCCGCGCCGTGTGCGACACTGGCGCCGGACGCACCACCATGAGTTACCTCGCGATCGACATCGGCGGCACGAACTTCACCATGGCCCTCTTCGACGGCGGGCGCATGGTGGAACGCATCTCGCGACCCACCGACCGCGAGGGCGGCAAGGACTGGATGGTCGAACGCATCCGGGAGACCGCCCGTGAGTGGATCGGCTTCACCGCCATCGGCGTGGGCTTCGGGGGACCGGTCGACTATCCGTCCCAGCAGGTGGTGCTCTCGACCCACGTGGGTGGCTGGCAGGGCTTCGACCTGCCCGGCTGGCTGCGGCAGGAGTTCGACGTGCCGGTCCTCATGGACAACGACGCCAACGTCGGTGCACTCGGTGAGGGCCTCCACGGCGCCGGGCGCGGTCAGCGGCCGATGATGTTCATGACGCTGTCGACCGGTATCGGTGGCGGGATCCTCACGGAGCACGGCCTGTTGCGTGGCGCCGATTCCTACGCCGGCGAGCTCGGCCACATCACCATCCGACCCGACGGGCCCGACTGCCTGTGCGGCTCGAACGGCTGCTTCGAACGGATGTGCAGCGGCCTGTGGCTCGAGCGCGATCACGGCGCGACGGCGAAGGAACTGATGGACGACCCCGAGTTCGTGGAGCGCTACGTGGTCGACCTCGCGAGCGGCTTGAAGGCGGCGGTGATGCTGCTGAACCCGGCCCGCATCGTGATCGGGGGAGGCATCCCCAAGGCCGGCGAGAAGTTGTTCGCCCCGTTGCGCGCAGAGCTGCGCCGACAGGTCACGTCGTGGAGTCGAGCGAGGCTCGACGTGGTGCCTGCCGAACTCGAGAACGACAGCGTGCTGTGGGGCGCGTACGAACTGGCCCGCGAGGCCGCTGGAGGACACACGCCGTGAACGAGTTCCTGACGCACTACCGACACGACCTCGCTCGCTCGATCGAGGCGATCCCACTCGACAGGGTCCAGCAGGTGATCGACGTCTTCGAGGACGCCCGCCAGCACGGACGGCGAATCTTCACCTGCGGGAACGGAGGCAGTGCGTCGACGGCCTCCCACTTCGTGTGCGACATCGTGAAGGGCGCCAGTTACGGGCGCGAATCCCGCTTCAAGATCATGTGCCTGAGCGACAACCAGGCGACGCTCACGGCGTTCTCGAACGACGTCAGCTACGACGTCGCCCTGATGGAGCCGCTGAAGAACTTCGCCGAACCCGGCGATGTGCTGGTCGCCATCAGCGGCAGCGGCAACTCACCCAACGTCATCAACGCCGTCGACTGGGCGAATGCCGCAGGCCTCACCACCATCGGGTTCACCGGCCGCGATGGCGGCAAGCTCGGCAAGGCCGCTCAGATCGAGGTGAACGTGGCCAATCAGCATATGG
>JBEBDM010000305.1:0-2928 GCA_041156905.1 Actinomycetota bacterium
ACGTGGTCGGTCGGTTCGACGTCGAGGTCGTGGGCGATCTCCGTCCCGCCGGGCTGCCCCACAGGCCGGGCAACAGGGTCCGTGCGGCGTTACGGGCCTCTGCCGACGAGACAATGGCTGCGGAGGAGGCGGCGTTGTTCCGCGGCCTCGTGATCGGCGACGACTCCGCCGAACCGCGATGGATGGTCGATGCGTTCCGGGCCTCCGGTCTCTCGCACCTGACGGCCGTCTCGGGGCAGAACGTCGCCTACCTGCTCGCCGGTGCGGCACCGCTGCTGGCTCGTCTCGGGGCCCGACGGCGCTGGACAGCGACGGTGGCGCTCATCGCATGGTTCGCTCTGGTGACACGACTCGAACCGTCGGTCCTCCGTGCCTCGGCGATGGCGGTGCTCGGGACGACTGCCGCGGCGACGGGCCGGACGATCACCGTCCGTCGATCGCTGGCCGTCACGGTGATCGTGCTGCTCCTCGTCGACCCGATGCTGGCGTGGTCGGTGGGGTTCTGGCTCTCGGTGGGGGCGACCTCTGGCGTGGCACTGGCCACGCCGTGGTGGTGGAACAGGCTCACCGGACCCGACTGGTGGCGAGGACCGCTCGCCGTGACCCTCGGCGCCCAGACAGGTGTCGCTGTTCCGTCGGTGCTCGTGTTCGGTCGGCTGCCGGTGATCTCGCTGGCCGCCAACCTGCTCGCCATGCCCGTCGCAGGACTGGTGATGCTCGCCGGGACGCCGGTGGCCCTCGCTGCCCGGCTCGTGCCCCTCCCGCTGAGGGCCGTCGCACTCTGGCCGCTCGCCCGTGGGACGAGATGGGTCCGTTGGGTGGCCGAGACGGCGGCCCGTCTGGAGCCGGGCGGAACGGTGACGGTGGCGATGTGGGTGGTCGTCCTGCTCACACTGTTCGTCACCCGCCGTCGAGCGACGACGCCCCGCACCGGACGTGACCCCCTGATCGGGGCCGTCGGTGTGGCATCCTGAGAAGCCCATGGGTGTGCACCTCCTGACCGGCGACGACGAGTCGATCCTGATCACCGCCGTCGGCGAGGTCGTGCGTCGCCTGCTCGGCGACGAGGACCGCACCCTTGCGCTGGACGAGTTCGACGGACCCGACTACACGCTCGGGGCCGTGGTCGACTCGGCGCAGACCCCGCCGTTCCTCACCGAGAAGCGTGTCGTGCTCGCCCGCGGAGTGGGCCGCTTCACGACCGACGACGTCGGTGTCGTCGTGGCGTATCTCGCCGACCCGGCCCCGACCACCGAGCTCGTGCTCGTGGGCGGTGGTGGACGACTCGCCAAGCAGCTCACCGACGCCGTGAAGAAGTCGGGTGGCACGGTCATCGACTCGTCACCGCCGTCACGTCCGAAGGACCGTCAGGCGTGGGTGGCCGAACAGGCGGGCGCATCCGGTCTGAGACTCGACCCGCAGGCCGTGCACCTGATGTCGACGTGGCTCGGCGAGGACGCTGGCCGCCTGCAGGGAATCCTCGAGACCCTCACGAGCACCTACGGCACGGGGGCCACCATCCGGCCGGCGCAGGTCGAGCCGTTCCTCGGGGAGGCGGGTGGCGTCGCTCCCTGGGACCTCACCGACGCGATCGACAAGGGTGAGACGACGACGGCGCTCCAGATGCTGCACCGGATGATGGGGGCAGGGGAGCGGCACCCTCTCGCCGTGCTCTCGATCCTCCACGGGCACTACGTGAAGATGCTGTCCCTCGACGGCAGCGGAGCCCGCGACGAGGCGTCGGCGGCAGAAGCGATGGGGATCAAGCCCGGCTTCCCGGCCCGCAAGGCGCTCGACCAGTACCGCAAGCTCGGGGGCCCGGGGGTCTCGCGTGCGATGGGTCTGCTCGCCCAGGCCGATCTCGACCTCAAGGGTGTGCGTGACCTGCCCGGTGAGTTGGTGATGGAGGTCCTGGTGGCCCGTCTCAGCAAGCTCGTGCGTCGCTGACGGCGGGCGGTCGCGATCACTCGTCCGGAAAACGAACGAACCCGGGCCGAGGCCCGGGTTCGTGAGATCGTGTGCCGGATCGGCTCAGGCGCCGGCGTTGAGCTTCTTCATGAGGCGGCTCTTGCGACGGGCCGCGGCGTTCTTGTGGATGACGCCCTTGGCGGCCGCCATGTCGAGACGCTTGACGGCGAGACGGAGTGCCTCCTCGCCCTCGGGGGTGCCCGCCGTCTTGGTGGCGGTGCGGACGCGCGTCTTCAGCTCGCTCTTGACCGCCTTGTTGCGCTCGGCGCGCTTGGCGTTGGTGAGGATGCGCTTCTTCTGGCTCTTGATGTTGGCCACGGACTACCCCTGACTCGGCGTTTCTCGGCTCCGGAAGGCTAACAGGGTCGGTCTGCCACCCCAACCTCCCCGGCCAAGCCATCTCGGGAGACAGGGGAGCACTCCCGGACGACCGAGGAGGCCCGCGGGTAGAGTCGACGGCACTGCCATGGACCTCGACCGCATCCGTAACTTCTCGATCATTGCCCACATCGACCACGGCAAGAGCACCCTGAGCGACCGCATCCTCGAGCTCACCAAGGCGGTCGACGCCCGCGACATGCGCGCCCAGTACCTCGACTCGATGGACCTCGAGCGTGAGCGCGGGATCACGATCAAGGCGCAGAACGTGCGCGTCGAGTGGAAGGGGCACACCCTCCACCTCATCGACACCCCCGGCCACGTCGACTTCGGCTACGAGGTCAGCCGCAGCCTGGCGGCCTGTGAGGGCGTCGTGCTGGTGGTCGATGCGGCCCAGGGCATCGAGGCCCAGACCCTCGCCAACTGTTACCTGGCCCTCGAGCACGACCTCACCGTCGTCGCCGCGCTCAACAAGATCGACCTGCCCGCGGCCGAGCCCGACCTGCGGGCCGAGGAGATCGAGCACGTGCTCGGCATCCCGGGCGACGAGGTGCTGCGCATCTCGGCGAAGACCGGCGCCGG
>JBEBDM010000306.1:0-3577 GCA_041156905.1 Actinomycetota bacterium
GCGGTGATCGCGGCGATGTGCCAGCGGCCTTCCTGGAGGTCGGGGATGGCCCGCACCATGGCGCCGGCGAGGGCGACGAGACGGAAGGGCCACAGGGGGGCGGCCGAGAGCGTGCTGCCGAGCGGTGTACGCATGAGGGCCGACGGGCCGAGGCTCCTACGATCGCGGCCAGTGGGCGGCGTGTTGTCGGCGAGGCGGCGCTCGACCAGCGGCCACGACACACCATCGTGGCGGGTGTCGCCCGATTCGGTGGGACTGCCCGGGGCAGGGGTGTCGGTCGCCATCGGCACGACTCTACTGAGGGTGTGCCGCTACGGTTCGGACATGATCATCGTCGGACTCACCGGTGGCATCGGCTCGGGCAAGTCGACCGTCAGCGCCGCACTCGCGGCGAAGGGTGCGGTGATCATCGACGCCGACGCGATCGTGCGTGAGGTGCAGGAGCCGGGTTCGCCGGTCCTCGCCGCCATCGCCGAACGGTTCGGAGCGAACGTGATCGCCGCCGACGGTTCGCTCGACCGCGCGGCGCTCGCCGCCGTGGCCTTCACCGACCCGGAGGCCGTCAAGGCGCTCAACGCGATCGTCCACCCCGCTGTCGGGGCCGAGATGAACCGACGGATCGACGAACAGCGCGACACGGATCGCGTCGTGGTGCTCGACATCCCGTTACTCACGGAGAATCCGCGCAAGGGGCTCCAGGGCAAGATCGTGGTCGACGTCCCGGTCGAGACGCAGGTCGAGCGCCTCGTGCGCTTCCGGGGTTTCAGCGAGGACGATGCCCGCGCCCGAATCGCCCGTCAGGCCACCCGCGAGCAGCGCCTCGAGGGAGCCGACGTCGTGGTCGACAACAGCGGTGGGCTCGACGAGCTCGGTCCCCAGATCGATCGCGTCTGGGCCTGGCTGACCTCACTGCCGCAGTTGCCGCCCGATGCCGACGTCGGCGGCCGCACCGCTGACGCCTGACCTCGCGCCCACCGCTCTCACCAGCGGAGACGGCCCTCGATCTCGCCGTGCTCCTTCTTCCCGGTCGGCTCGAACCCGAGCCCGCGGTAGAAGGCCTCGGGACCACCGGGAGCGTCGACCCAGCCGACGATCATCGAGGTATGGCCCATCGTCCGCCAGCGTTCGACGAGCTGGGCGATGACGGCAGATCCGATGCCCCGCCCCTGATGGCGGCGATCGATGAGGAGCCGCCAGAGGTACGGCTCTGGGTGCACGTCGGTGACCTCGGCCGTCATCACGAACCCGGCTGGCTCGCCGTCAGCGACGATGCCGCGCATCCACGGGACGACGACGCCCCCCTCGTACCACTCCGGGAAGAGTGCGTCCGAGTAGCTCTGGAGGACGGGTGCGACGAAGTTCCGCTGCGAGTGGTGGACGCCGAGGCGCGAGTAGGTGCGGGCCGTGTCGGGCGTGATCTCGACCAGCTCGACGGTGCCCGCCCGCTGGAGAGGACGGGCGAGCCACTCCGACCGCCGTGTGCCGTCGATGGCCCAAAGGACGTCGTCGACCCACGCCCCGTCGATCATCGCGGTCTCGTGCAGGACCGCCTCGACCTCGAAGCCGAGCCGCTCGAGCACGCGAATCGAGGCGAGGTTCGCAGGATCGGTACGTGCCTCGATCCGTCGCACGCCAC
The DNA here is from genome assembly GCA_041156905.1 of Actinomycetota bacterium. Taxonomy (GTDB): domain Bacteria; phylum Actinomycetota; class Acidimicrobiia; order Acidimicrobiales; family Ilumatobacteraceae; genus UBA668. The sequence goes on from JBEBDM010000306.1 coordinate 1,637, forward strand.
TCGCCAACAGCGCGTCGACGAGTGCTCCGAGGGCCTCTGTCGCCACCCCGCGCCCCTGTGCGTGGGGAGCGAGTGTCACGCCCACCTCTGCGTGCTCTCCGGTGTCGTCGAGGGAGACGGCGAGATCGCCGAGGAGGCCTGACGCATCGGTGACCGCCAACTGCGTCCAGTCGCCCCGTTCAAGGGTGGTGCGGCCGTCCTGGCCGGTGAGCATCGAGAGGGCGTCGGCCTCCGAGTAGGGGACCGACCACGACTGGTAGCGGGCGATCTCTGGCAGCGTTCGGTAGGCGGCAAGCGCGGCGGCATGAACGTTGGTCATGACGTCGATGGCGGTCCGTGGCGTCCGAAGGGGCAGCATCGAGAGGGCAGCGTAGGCTGACCCCGTGCCGTCCGATGAGCAGCGTTTCCAGGTGGTGTCGCCGTACCAGCCGGCCGGCGACCAGCCGAAGGCGATCGCTGCGCTGGCGGAGGGGATCACGCGCGGTGATCGGTTCCAGACACTGTTGGGCATCACCGGCTCGGGCAAGAGCGCGACGATCGCGTGGACGATCGAGGCCACGCAGAAGGCGACCCTGATCCTGGCGCCGAACAAGTCGCTCGCCGCTCAGCTGGCGCAGGAGATGCGTGAGTTCTTTCCGCACAACCGCGTCGAGTACTTCGTCAGCTACTACGACTACTACCAACCCGAGGCGTACATCGCGTCGAGCGACACGTACATCGAGAAGGACTCCTCGATCAACGAGGAGATCGATCGACTCCGCCATTCGGCGACCGCCGCACTGCTCACGCGCCCTGACACGATCGTGGTCGCGTCGGTCAGCTGCATCTACGGCATGGGTGATCCCGCGGAGTACAAGGGCCAGCTGCTCGAACTGCACACGGGCGTCGACTACGACATGCGCAGCATCCTGCGTCGCCTCGTCGACCTCCAGTTCGACCGCAACGACCTGACGCTCGGCCGCGGCAAGTTCCGTGTCCGTGGCGACACCATCGAGATCCACCCCTCGTACGAGGAGTCGGTGGTCCGGATCGAGATGTTCGGCGACACCGTCGAGCGGATCACGATCGTCGACCCGCTCACGGGCGAGACACTGCACGATCACTCGCAGATCGTGATCTTCCCGGCGACCCACTACGTCGCCGGTGACGAGCGGATGCGCAAGGCGGTCCTCGGCATCGAGGCCGAGCTGCAGGAGCGTCTCGCCTGGTTCGAGTCGGAGGGCAAGTTGCTCGAGGCGCAACGCCTCCGGATGCGCACGCAGTACGACCTCGAGATGATCCAGGAGGTCGGCTACTGCAACGGCATCGAGAACTACTCGATGCACATCGACGGGCGCTCACCCGGCGAGCCGCCGTTCACCCTGCTCGACTACTTCCCCGACGACTTCCTCCTCGTCATCGACGAGAGTCACGTCGCCGTCCCGCAGTTGCACGGCCAGTACCTCGGAGACCTGCGACGCAAGGACGAGCTGGTCGACCACGGGTTCCGCCTGCCGAGCGCGCGCGACAACCGCCCGCTCCGGTTCGAGGAGGTCCTCGAGCGGATCAACCAGTGTGTGTTCCTCTCGGCGACCCCCAGCGCCTTCGAGATCCAGCGCAGCACGCAAGTGGTGGAGCAGATCGTCCGGCCGACCGGCCTCGTCGACCCCGAGGTCATCGTCAAGCCGACGAAGGGCCAGATCGACGACCTGATCGAGCTCGTGAACGATCGCATCACGCGCGGCGACCGCGTGCTGGTGACGACACTCACGAAGAAGATGGCCGAGGACCTCACCGACTACCTGCTGGAGCAGGGCCTGCGGGTGCGATACCTGCACTCGAACATCGACACGGTGCAGCGCATCGAGATCCTCCGGGCCCTGCGCCTCGGCGAGTTCGACGTGCTCGTCGGCATCAACCTGTTGCGTGAAGGCCTCGACCTCCCCGAGGTGAGCCTCGTGT
>JBEBDM010000307.1:0-2512 GCA_041156905.1 Actinomycetota bacterium
CACCGGCGTGCGCCGCTGCAGCCGTCTGCTCGCGCACCCGGAGCGCCGCCATGTCGGGCCGCGACATCTCACGGTCGTCACCCCCGGCATCGCCGCTCGTCACGAGGCAGTACGACACCTCGATGCCGGCAGCCCGCAGAGCGCACACAGTGCCGGCCGAGCCGAAGTCGACGTCGTCGGGGTGCGCCATCACCACGAGGACGCGTTGGATGTCGGAGAAGGCGAGCACGAGCCCAGCCTACGGACCTCGCCCCGCTACTCTCCGGCCATGACCATCCCCGACGTCGCCCTCGGCTCGTTCAACCTCTCCGACCCCGAGTTCTGGACCGCCCCGCGCGACGTGCGCGACGGAGCCTTCCGCACCCTCCGCCAGCAGAGCCCGGTGAGCTGGTGGGAGGAATGGGAGTTCGAGGGGTCACCCTTCCCGAAGGGTCCCGGGTACTGGTCAGTCGTCAACCACGAGGACGTCTGGCACGTCAGCCGTAACCCCGAGCTGTTCTCGAGCGGTCGCGGCGTCAACATCGGCGACCTCCCGCAGGAGATCACCGACTTCTTCGGCTCGATGATCGCGATGGACGACCCGAAGCACTTCCGCCTCCGCAGCATCGTCTCCAAGGGCTTCACGCCGAAGGAGATCAACAAGGTCGAGGAGTACGTCAAGACGAAGGCCGCTGCCGTCGTCGATCGGCTGCTCACCCAGTTCCCCGACCGCACGTGCGACTTCGTCCACGAGGTCGCCGCTCCCCTGCCGCTGCAGATCATCTGCGAGATGATGGGCATCCCGCCGGAGGACGAGGCCCAGATCTTCGCCTGGACGAACATCATCCTCGGCGTCGGCGACCCGGAGTTCACCGCCGACTTCTCCGACCTCGTGAACGCCGGCATGGGCATGTTCCAGTACGCCCAGGCCCTCGGCCAGAGCCGCATCGACAACCCGACCGACGACCTGACCAGCGTGATGATGAACGCCACCACCGACGAGGGCCAGATGACCCCGCAGGAGTTCGGCTCGTTCTTCATCCTCCTGGTCGTGGCCGGCAACGAGACCACCCGCAACGCCATCAGCCACGGCATGAAGCTGCTCACCGAGCACCCCGACCAGCGCGACCTGTGGTGGAACGACTGGGACGCCCACTGGAAGACCGCCGTCGACGAGATCGTGCGTATGGCGACCCCGGTGATCCACTTCCGCCGTACCGCCACCGCCGACACCGAGATCGCCGGCCAGCCCATCAAGGCCGGCGACAAGATCGTCATGTGGTACTGCTCGGCGAACCGCGACGAGTCGATCTACCCCGATCCGTACCGCTTCGACGTGACCCGCACCGCCCAGCCGCCGCAGGTGGGCTTCGGCGCAGGTGGACCGCACTTCTGCCTCGGCGCGAACCTCGCCCGTCGCGAGATCGCCGTGATGTTCGACGAGATCCGTCGTCGCATCCCGACCCTGCGGATCGTCGGCGAGCCCGACTACCTGCAGAGCGCGTTCATCAACGGCGTCAAGCGCATGCGTTGCGAGTGGTGAGCTGACGCTCAGACGGTGCGGGCGTCGTGGGGCATGTGCTCCACGTCGCTCAGGCGGCGCAGCGAGAAGGTGTGACCGTCGCCCATGCCGATGCTCACGAGTCGCGTGATCGACGAGTGCATCGTCACGAAGCGGTCCCACTCCCACGGCACCGGGTCGAGACCGAGCAACTGGCAGAGCAGGACGCCGTTGGTGCCCGAGTGGGCGACGATGCACACCCGCAGGTCGGGGTTCTCGATCGTCCACATCGGCAGGGCCTGCGGCTGACGGCTCATGCCGATGCGCGCCCAGTAGTCGGTGGCGCCCGTACGCACGCGCGCGACGAAGTCGCGCGGTGGTTCTCCGCCGTCGCGCACACCGTCCCACCGGCCGACAGCGGGACGCGACTTCTCCTCGGCGTACGCGGCCGCCGCGAGTTCCTCGGGCGTGCCGTGCCAGTTCGGCTCGCGGATCTCCTCGAGGAACGGCTCGATGACCTCGTCGCGCGACTGGAGGCGCAGGAGCGGAGCCGCTGTCTGGCGGGCACGGGTGAGCGGCGAGACGATCACGTGGTCGAAGCGCTCGTGCTGGAGCACCTCACCGGTGCGTTCGGCTTGGAGGAACCCTCGCTCGGTGAGCGGCGGGTCGACGACGTTGAGGCCGTCGCGCACCCACTCGGGCTGGCCATGGCGGATGAGCACGATCTCCATACGGCCTTGGACGGTAGCGGGTAGGTTCCTCGGGATGAGCGATCCGACCGGGCCGGAGGGCTGGTTCCCCGACCCGCACGGCCGCTACGAGCTCCGTTGGTACAACGGCCACGAGTGGACCAACGACGTCGCCACCGACGGACGGCGCTTCGTCGACACCGGTGGCCCCTCGGTCGCTCCCCCTGTCACCCGTCGGCGAAGGTCCCCGGGCGTCGGGGCGTTCGTGCTGGCGCTGCTGGCGGTCGTGGTGGCCTGGATGCCGTTCTTCGTGGTCATCGGCATCATCGCGGCAGTCGTCGCC
>JBEBDM010000308.1:0-5575 GCA_041156905.1 Actinomycetota bacterium
ACCCGATCGTCCTCGACCAGCACGTTGCGGTCGTTGGCGTCGTGATGGACCACGGCGGCGCGCAGCGTGGGCAGCAGGGGAGCGACGCGCTGCTCCCAACGGGTGAACGCCGACTCGACGACAGCCCGGTCGGTGGGGTCGACGATGTCGGCGACCCACGGGCGGACGGCTGCCGCGTTGTCGAGGTTCCAGAGGAAGTCGGGCTGGTGGGCAGCGGCGTGTCCGAAGCCCTGCAGTGCGTGGGAGAGGCGTCCCATCGTCTCGCCGAGCGAGCGGCGCAGCGCGGGCGTATGGGACACGTCGGCGTACGGCGTTCCGGGCAGGTGCGAGACGGCGCGCACGAGGTGGCCGTCGTGCTCGGCGAGGCCGTGAGCGCCGGGAGTGAGCGGAGCGACGACTCGGGGGACGGGAAGCGAGGGGTCGACGTTCGCGAGGTGTGCGAGTGCAGCCGACTGCAACTCGAGCGCCGCGGGACTCTCCGCGCGGTGGGCGACCTTGAGCACGAACGTGCCGTCGGCGGTCGCGAGCCGTGCGTTCTGGTCGCGCTCCGAATCGAGCGCCGTGGCGACCCCCGAGAGCCCGAAGCACCGCTCGGCGATCTGGGCGAGTGTGGCCGCGTCGAACGCCGGCGGCGGCGAATCGAACACGGAATCAGCAGCAGGACTCGAGGACGACATGACCGCCCCGACGGTAGCCGCCCCACCCCCACCGATCTCGGCGCAGATCGTCCCGGATTCCGGAACCATACGTACCGAGATCTTGAGGCGGCCGGGAGTGCGAACGATCTCGGTACGTATCGTCACGAATTCCGGAACGGAACGCGCCGAGATCGGTGGGGTGGGGGTGGGGTCAGGCGCGGATGCGGGCGTTGCTCGGGTCGTAGAGGGGGCGGAGCGAGACGCGGCAGGGGTAGCGGCGGTCGGCGATCTCGACCGTCCAGGTGCCGCTCGCGAGCCAGTCGCTGGTCGCCTCGCCCTCGGCCGGTCCGACCATTGCCAGGCCCACGGCGCCACCGAGCGTGTGACCGTACGACGCGCTACGGACGTAGCCCACGACCTCGTCGTCGCGACGCAGGACCTCGGCGTGGAACATCAGCGGGTCCGGGTCCTCGACGAACACGCCCACCAGTCGCTCGCGTCGCGGCTGGGCCTTGAGCGCCACCGCTGCGTCGCGGCCGGTGAAACCGCCCGGCTTGTCGAGCGCCACGGCGAACCCGAACCCGGCACTCCACGGGTCGTCGAGGTTGTCGAGGTCGTGGCCGTAGTCGCGGTAGCCCTTCTCCATGCGGAGACTGGCGAGTGCCTTCAGCCCAGCCGGTCGGATCCCGAACGCCGCGCCTGCGGCCATCACCCGGTTGTACACGTGCACGGCCTGCTCGGTGGGGACGAGTAACTCGTAACCGAGCTCGCCGAGATAAGTGATGCGGGCACAACGCACCCGGGCGAAACCGATCGCGATCTCGCGCGACGTGCGGAACGGGAAGGCCTCGTTCGACACGTCGGTGTCGGTGAGCAGTGCGAGCACCTCGCGTGAACGGGGGCCCTGCAGGTTGATCTGCGCCCACCCGCCCGTCACGTCGGTGGTGAAGGCGTGACGTCCCTCGCACGCGCGGCGCAGCATCGTCTGCACGTGGCGGTGCGCGGTGTCGGTGGCGATCACCATGTACTCGGGCCCGTCGAGGCCCGGCATCTTCGTGACCGTGAGGTCGGCCTGCAGGTGGCCCGACTCGTCGAGCCACTGCGTGTAGGTGATCGTGTCGGTCTCCCCGTCGACGGCGTTCGCCGACAGGGTCTCGAGCACCGCTCCGGCATCGCGCCCCTGCACGAGGAACTTGCTCATGAACGACATGTCCATGGCGATCACGCCCTCACGGCACGCCCGGTGCTCGTCGGCCCACTGGGTCCACCACGACGGCCGTCCCCACGAACGCTCGCCGGCCAGCGGCTCGACACCCGGCCCGGCGAACCAGTCGGCGCACTCCCAACCGCTCACGTCGCGGAAGAACGCGCCCTGCGCGGCGAGTCGTTCGTGCAGTGGCGAACGCTTGGCGTCGCGGGCGGTCGACATCGTGCGGAAGGGGTAGTGGCACTCGTAGACCATCCCGAGCGACTCGACGGTACGAGTGCGGCGGTACTCAGGGTTGCGCTGGTACGGGTGGAGGCGGGCAATGTCGATGCCGGTGACGTCCATGTCGGGCCGCCCGGTGGTGATCCAGTGGGCCAGCATCCGGCCCATCCCGCCGCCGGTGAGGATGCCGATCGAGTTGAGTCCGGCGGCGACGAAGTAGTTCTTCACCTCGGGCGCCTCGCCCACCACCGGGGCGAGGTCGGGGGTGAAGCTCTCGGGCCCGCAGAAGAAGGTGCGGATGCCGGTGTCGAACGACGCCGGCACGCGGCCCATCGCCGCCTCGACGTACGGACCCATGCGGTCCCAGTCGGGCTGGAGAGAGGTGAACGAGGCATCCATCGGGATGCGTCCCACGTTCCACGGTGCGCACACCGTCTCGAACAGGCCGATCATCAGCCCGCCCACTTCCTCGCGGTAGTACCCGAACCGGCCTGGGTCCTCGATCACCGGCCACGAGGGGTCGAGCCCCTCCATCTCCTCGGTGATGAGGTAGTAGTGCTCGGCGGCCTGCAACGGGACGTTCACGCCGCTCATCTCGGCCAACTGCCGCGCCCACATGCCGGCGCAGTTGACGACGTACTCGCACTCGATCGTGCCGTGGTCGGTGACCACCGAGTGAACGGCACCGTCGTGCACCACGACATCGGTCACCGTGACGCCCTGGGCGATCGTCACCCCGGTCTGGCGTGCACCGCGGGCCATCGACATCGTCACGTCGACCGGGTTCACGCGCCCATCCTGCGGGACGTAGAAGCCGGCGAGCACGTCGTCGGTGCGGGCGAGCGGGAACAGGTCGGCGACCTCCTGCGGCGAGATCTCGTGAACCTCGACTCCCTTGAGCCGGTTGAACGCCGACACTCGCCGGTACTCCTCGAGCCGGCCGGGGTCGGCGGCGAGTTCGACGAACCCCACCGGCTTGAACCCGGTGGCGAGCCCGGTCTCGGCCTCGAGCCGGGTGTAGAGGTCGCGGGTGTAGGTGCGCATCTCGGTGGACGTGCTCGAGGTGCTGCCGAAGGTGACCATCAGCCCGGCGGCGTGCCACGTGGTGCCCGACGTGAGCTGGTCGCGCTCGATGAGCACCGTGTCGGTCCAGCCCAGATGGCCGAGGTGGTAGGCGACCGAGGTGCCGATGACACCACCCCCGATCACGACCACCCGGGCCCGGGAAGGAAGGGTGCTCGAGATGGGGGCAGGGCTGCTCACGGGTGCGTTCACACGTTCTAGGGTAGGTGCATGAAGGAACTCATCTACCACCGCCTCCTGCTCCCGTCGGTCGAGCGCAACGGTTCCCGCCCGATGGCCACCCATGCCGGCACGGGAGTGACCACGACCTATGCCGAGCACCTCGACCGTGTGACCCGGTTGATCGGCGGTCTGCGCGGCCTCGGCGTCGGCGCCGGCGACCGCTTCGCGGTGATGACCCTCAACTCGCCCGAGTACCTCGAGATGTACCACGCGGCGTTCCTCGGTGGCGGTGTGATCAACCCGCTCAACCTGCGCTTCGCCCCGAAGGAGCTCGCCTACGTCCTGCGCGACTCGGGCACGAAGGTCTGCTTCGTCGACTTCATCTTCGCCAACCTCATCGACTCCGTGAAGGAGGAGGCCGGACTCGAGCACGTCGTGCTCGTCGGTGGTGGCGACGTGCCGCACACCACGACGTACGAGGCGCTGCTCTCCTCGAACCCGGTGCTGCCCGACGAGACCGAGGAGACCGACCCGGTCGTGCTGATGTACACGGGCGGCACCACCGGCCTGCCCAAGGGCGTGCTGCTCGACCAGCGGGCCGAGATCCTCAACGCGTACCACGTGATGATGACCCTGCCGCTGAGCCGCGACTCGGTCAACCTCCTCCAGACCCCGATGTTCCACGCCGCCTCGATGTTCAGCATCCTCGGCGGCCCGGCTCTCGGTTCGCACAGCGTGGTCATCCCGATGTTTGAGCCCACGGCGGTGATGAACGCGGTCGAGAAGTACCAGCCGACGATCAGCGTGATGGTGCCGACGATGATCGGCCTCACCATGCAGCACCCCGAGTTCCGCCCGAGTGGACTCGCCTCGTTCCACGACCTCGTGTACGGGGCGTCACCGATGCCGCAGGCACTCCTCGAGAAGCTGCTCGCCCTGTACCCCGACATGAACATCTGGCAGGGCTACGGCATGACCGAGTCGAGCAGCGTGCTCACCCTGCTCGGCCCCAAGGAGCACCGTGCTGGTGGCAAGTATCTCCGCTCGGCGGGCTTCCCGATGATGGGCGTCGTCCTCTCGATCCAGGACGACGACGGCAACATCCTCAAGGCCGGCGAGACCGGCGAGGTCTGCGCCCGAGCCGGCAACTACATGATCGAGTACTGGAACAAGCCCGAGGCCACCGCCGAGGCCTTCCGAGGTGGCTGGTACCACTCCGGTGACGCCGGCTACCTCGACGAGGACGGATACCTGTTCCTCGTCGACCGCGTGAAGGACATGATCGTCACCGGTGGCGAGAACGTGTACTCCACCGAGGTCGAGAACGCTCTCGCCAACCACCCGGCCGTCGCTCAGGTGGCGGTCATCGGCATCCCGAGCGAGAAGTGGGGCGAGGCGGTGCACGCCATCGTCGTGCTCAAGCCCGACATGACGGCCACCGAGCAGGAACTCATCGACCACGCCCGCCCGCAGATCGCTGGCTACAAGCTCCCCAAGAGCGTCGAGTTCCGCGCCGAGCCGCTGCCGCTGTCGGGTGCGCTCAAGGTCCTGAAGAAGGACCTGCGCGAGCCGTACTGGCGCGGCCACGAGCGTCGCGTCAACTGACCCCGTCGTCCCGCGCGACCCGGTCTCAGGCCTGGCGGGACAGCCAGTGCTCGCGCGCCTCGGCGTAGCGAGCCCTGACGGCTGATCCGCCGCGCCCCGGCTCGATCCGGGTGACCGCACCGTCGAGGGGCCACGCGGGGAGTGTTCCGGTGAGCGCCCACGCGGCCTGACGAGCAGCGCCGTCGGCGACGTACTCACCGGGCGGTGGGACGAGGACCGGGACACCGAACACGGCGGCCGCGACCTGTGACACGGCCGGCGAACTCGCCGCGCCGCCGACGAGGCGCACGCTCTCCACCTGCTTGCCCTGTGCCGACAGCGCGTCGAGCGCGTCGGCGAGCCCGCACAACATGCCCTCGACGGCGGCCCGGGCGAGATGAGCCGGTGTCGCGTTCTGGAGGGTCAGGCCGAGCAGCCCTCCGGTCGAATCGGGCAGGTTCGGAGTGCGCTCACCGGCGAGGTACGGGAGCATCACGAGTCCGTCGGCACCGGAGGGAGCCGAGAGAGCGAGCGAGGCCAAGGTGTCGTGGTCGACGCCGAGCAACGTGCAGGCCGCGTCGAGCACCCGGGCGGCGTTGAGCGTGCAGACGAGCGGCAGGAACGCGCCGGTGGCGTCGGCGAAACCGGCGACGGCACCGCTGGTGTCGCGGGCACACAC
>JBEBDM010000309.1:0-9317 GCA_041156905.1 Actinomycetota bacterium
GCCATCGGACCGTCGTGGCAGTACTGGTCGAGGTTGTAGGGGGCGAGCGCGGGGACCCGCTGCCACGGTGGCTTGAACCCGGCCACCCCACTCAGCGAGGCGGGAATCCGGATGCTCCCACCGATGTCGCTTCCCGTCCCGATGGGCGCATAGCCCGCGGCGAGAGCGACGCCCGTGCCGCCGGACGAACCACCCGGCGAGTAGTCGGGGTTCCACGGGTTGCGGGTCACACCCCACAGACGGCTGTGGCAATACGGGGCACAGCAGAACTCGGGGGTGCTGGTACGGACGTGGACGATCCCACCGGCGGCCTGGATCCGCTCGACGATCGGATGGTCGACGTCGGCGACGAGCGACTCGTACACGAGCGACCCCTGCGCCCACGAGCGACCCCGCATCGGGTGCTCCTCCTTGACCGCGACCGGGACACCGTCGAGGCGGAGGGCGTTCCCGTGCGCGTACCTCTCGGCGCTGGCCGCCGCCTCGACACGGGCCTCCTCGTAACGGCGGTCGACGACGGCGTGGTACCGCGGTTCGAGAAGCTCGACGTGGGAGATGACCGCCTCGAGGTGCTCCACGGGCGACACCTCCTTCGCACGGAACGCTGCGAGAAGCTCGAGGGCGGACGAGTGAGGACCGATGGCGTCGGGCATGCCCTGAGTCTTGCCGATCGCCGCGCGCAGAGGTTCCCTGACCAGCCGTTCAGGTAATGTCGATGCCATGGCGCACCCGACCGATCCGTCGCCCTCGAACCTTGCCGGGACCCGGCTCGGGCGGCTCCTCGCCCCCCGCTCGATCGCCGTCGTCGGCGGCGCTCCGGCCGAGCGCGTGGTCGCCCAGTGCCTGCGCCTCGGCTTCGAGGGTCCGATCTGGCCGGTGCACCCCCGACGCGACCACCTCGCGGGTGTGCCGTGCGTTCCCTCGCTCCGCGATCTCCCCGGTGTTCCCGACGCCGTCTTCCTCGGCGTCAACCGCCATGCGACCGTCGAGGCCATGCGAGTCCTGTCGGAGATCGGGGCCGGCGGCGCCGTCTGCTACGGCAGTGGCTTCGCGGAGACCGGCGACGGTGATCTCCAGGGAGAACTCCTGGAGGCTGCTGGTGACGTGCCGTTCTTCGGACCGAACTGCTACGGCTTCGTCAACACGTTCGACAAGGTGGCGCTGTGGCCCGACGAGCACGGGTGCGGTCGCCATGAGCGTGGCGTCGCCATCGTCAGCCAGAGCGGCAACGTCGCCGTCAACCTGACCTTCCAGCAGCGCGGCCTGCGGCTCGGCTCGATGATCACCGTCGGCAACCAGGCCAACCTCGGCACCGACGACGCGATCGCCGCGCTCCTCGACGACGACCGCGTCACCGCGATCGGGCTGTTCCTCGAGGCCGTCCGCGACGCCCAGCAGTTCGCCGAGGTCGCCGAGCGCGCCCACGCCAAGGGTGTCCCGCTCGTCGCCCTGCAGACCGGACGCTCCGCCGCCGGCGCCCTCATCGCCAGTTCGCACACCGGTTCGATGGCCGGCAGGGCAGCCGCCTACGACGCGCTCTTCGCCCGTTACGGCGTGGCCACGGTGCGCACCCCCGCCGAGCTCCTTGAGACGCTCAAGTTGCTCGACAACGGAGGCAGCCTGCGCGGACGATCCGTCGTCTCACTGTCGTGCTCCGGTGGCGAGGCCTCGTTGATGGCCGACCGCAGTGAGTCGACCTCGCTCGTCTTCGAGCCCTTCACCGGCGAGCATCGCACGGAGATCGAGTCGACCCTCACCGAACTCGTCTCGGTGAGCAACCCCTTCGACTACCACACGTTCATGTGGGGCGACCGCGAGGCGATGGCACGGACGTTCACCGCCGTCATGCGCGGCCCCCAGGACGCCACGTTGCTGGTGCTCGACGCCCCGCCGTCACCCGACAACGACCCGTCGTCGTGGTATGTCGCCGCAGACGCCCTGGCCGATGCCGCAGTCGCCTCCGGCGGACGTGCGGTCGTGGTGGCGACGATGGCTGAGTGCCTCAACCCGGCCTTCCAGCAGCACGTCCTCGGGACGGGTCTCGCTCCCCTCCTCGGGCTCTCCGAGGCGCTGACCGCGCTCGACGCCGCGGCCACCGTGGGTACCGCCTCGATCGGCACCCGTCACGCTTCCGTGGACATGCCCGGGACCACCCGACTCGTCGACGAGGCATCGGCCAAGCAGCGCCTCGGCGCGCTCGGTGTCGGGGTCCCGAACGGCCGGGTGGTGGCCGCCGACGGTGTCGCCGCTGCGGCCGCCGAGGTCGGTTACCCGATCACCCTCAAGGCCCTCGGGCTCGCCCACAAGAGCGAGGCCGGAGCGGTGAAGGTCGGTCTGCGCGACGAGGCATCGCTCCTGTCGGCCCTCGCCGCGATGCCGCGGACCGATGCCGGGTACCTCGTCGAGTCGACGGTCACCGACGTCGTCGCCGAGGTGCTGGTCACCGTGCGCCGAGACGCCCCGATCGGGTGGCTCGTCACCCTCGGCTTCGGGGGCGTGATGACCGAACTCTGGAGCGACGTCACCCATCTGCTCGCTCCCGTCATCGCCGACGACGTCCGCTCCGCGCTCGGCCGCCTCCGGAGCGCTCCGCTCCTGCACGGCTTCCGCGGTCGACCGGCCGCCGACGTCGACGCTCTCGCCGAACTCGTGGTGCGGCTCACTGACGCCGTGGTCGGCAGCGATGTCGTCGAGGTCGAACTCAACCCGGTGCTCGTCGGAGCGACGGGTGCCACTGCTGTCGATGCCCTGCTCATCGTGGAGGACAACTGATGTCGATCGATCCCGCCTACGCCGGCCCGCACACGGGCTTCCACGTCGAGGTCAGCGATGACGGAATCGCCGTGCTCACGCTCGACCGCCCCAAGGCCAACGCCATCGATGCTCCGACCAGCTGCGCGATCGGCGAGATGTTCGTCCGCTTCGAGAACGACCCCCACGTCCGGGTCGTGATCTACACGGGTGCCGGTGAGCGCTTCTTCAGCGCTGGCTGGGACCTCGGCGCCGCCGGGGAGGGCGAGGCGTTCGACTCCGACTACGGCCCTGGCGGGTTCGGTGGCTTCCCCGAGCTCCCCGACCGTCGCACGCCGGTGATCGCGGCCGTCAACGGGATGGCGGTCGGTGGCGGCTTCGAGATCGCGATGTCGGCCGACCTCATCGTCGCCGCGGAGCATGCCACCTTCTTCCTCCCCGAGGCCGCTCTCGGCATCCTCCCCGACACCGGCACCGTGCGCCTCCCGCGCCTGCTGCCCAAGCAGCTCGCCAACGAGGTCCTCATCGGGAGCCGCCGACTCACCGCCACCGAGCTCGAGCACCACGGCCTCGTCAACAAGGTGACCACGTCCGAGAACCTGCTCCGCGAGGCACGGGCACTCGCCACGTCGATCATCGCCTCGGCCCCGCTCAGCATCGCAGCGATCCTCGACATCAGCCGTCGGACCGCGTTCATGGACACCGCGACGGCGATGGCGCACATCAAGACACTCGAGTCGTACCGCACCGCCGTCGACAGCGAGGACGCCCAGGAAGGCACGAACGCCTTCAACGAGAAGCGTTCCCCCGTCTGGCGCTCCCGCTGACCCCACCGATTTCGGCGCGTATCGTCCCGGATTCCGGAACTATCCGTACCGAGATCGCGGCCGGGGCCGAGGTCAGGGGTTCTCGAGACCGGCGACGACGTCCTCGTAGTCGACCGTCCAGAGCCGGGCGGCCTGGGAGTTGCGATTGCCGATGCTGTGCCAGCCGAGCAGTTCCTGGGCGCGCAGCGGGAGATCAGCGGCCGTCTCCCACGGGGTGGCGAGCGGACCGGCCTCCTCAGGGGTGAGCCACCCGAGCAGGTACGAGACGTGCAGGCCGTAGCGCCACTGGTCGGCCGTCGTGTTCGCACCACCGCCGTGCAGCGTCTTGCCGGTGTAGACCATCCCGCCACCGGCCGGCATCACGGCCTGACAGATCTCGTGCGGCTGCGGTGCACGGTCGAAGTCGTCCCACAGGTGGCTGCCCGGCACCACCTGTGTCGCCCCGACCTCGGCCTCGAAGTCGGTGATCGCGAACATGCAACTGACGGTGACCTCTGGGGCGTCGCGCCGGCACATCATCGGCCAGTTGTCGGAGTCGCGGTGGATCCACTGCGCCTTCTCCCCCGGACCGATGATCATCATCTGCCCGGTGTTCATCCAGTAGTCGGTGCAGTTCGGCAGCAGCAACGCGTCGGCCACCGAGAGGTAGTACGGATCGGTGAGGATGTCGACGAAGGCAGGGCTGCGGTGCGCGAGGCGCGTGAACCGCATCGTCCTGCGACCCCAGAAGCCCTGCACGCTCGGGTTGTCGGACACCGTCCCTGCTGACCGACGCGCTGCCACGGCCTCCATGTCGGTCTTGAACCTCTCGAGGACGTCGGGCGCGATCATGTCGCGCACGATCACCCCACCGTCCTGCGCGAGCGCGTCGAGGAGCGCCTCGACGCCATCGGCCTTCGTGACCTGCTGGAGCGCGACCATCAGCTGAAACTCCCCGCCGCGAACATCTCGCTCGACGTGTCGCCGAGGCGACCGAGCATGCCGGCGAGGCGCTCCACGTTGTCGATGTAGCGCTGGCCGTGCTCGTGGGTGTGGGCCACGCTGAGTGTCCACGACTCGCTCTTGCCCCACGGCGGCAGGAAGATGCCTCCGTTGTGCTGGACGAGGAAGTGGAGGTGCGACACGGCCGTCGAGATGCCGAGGAACTCGCGGTAGTTGGTCGCCGGCCGTTCGTGGAACACGACCGAGCCCTTGAAGCCGAACACCGCGCCGTACGTCGGCTGGCCGTTCTCACCCAGCACCCGTGTGCACTCGTCGAGCATCCGCCGCCCGACCTCCTCGGCACGCACGTACGTCTCCGGGAGGAGGACCTCGGTGAGCGTCGCCCGGGCTGCCGCCATCGTGAGTGGGTTGCCGTTGAACGTGCCGACCTGGTCGTACCGACCATCCTCGATCGCGGCCATGACCTCCTCGGTCCCGCCGATCGCACCACACGGGACTCCTCCACCGAGGGCCTTCGCGAGGCACACGATGTCGGGCGTCACGCCGAACCGACGGGTCGCCCCGCCCCAGTCGACGACCATGCCGGTCTTGACCTCGTCGAAGGCCAGCAGGGCACCGTGGCGACGGGTGATCTCACGGATCCCCTCGAGATAGCCGGGTGCGGGGGGCACGATGCCGGCGTTCATCATCATCGGCTCGATGATCATCCCGGCGATGAGCCCTTCATGTCGTTCGAAGCAGCGCTCGAGCGCGGGCAGGTCGTTGTAGGGCACGATGCGCAGCAGGTCGGCCATCTCCTGGGGAACACCGGAGCCCGGCACACGGAACGGTTCCTCGACCGGGCCGAGGTCGTCCGACGAGCGGAAGATCGAGATCATCGCGGCGTCGTGGTGACCGTGGTAGGTCCCCTCGATCTTGACCACCAGTGGGCGGCCGGTGATGGCGCGCATCAGGTGGAAGGCGTCCATCGTCGCCTCGGAGCCGGAGTTGTTGAACCGCCACTTGGGAAGCCCGAACCGCTGGGCGAGGTTCTCAGCGACGACGATCGCGTCCTCGGTGGGCTGCGCGAAGTGGGTGCCCTTGGTGACTCGGTCCTGCACGGCGCGCACGACCGCCGGGTTGGCGTGGCCGACGACGTTGACCCCGTAGCCGGCGTGCATGTCGACGTACTCGGTGCCGTCGACGTCCCACACGAGGGCGCCCTCGCCGTGGCTCACCCAGACAGGAATGGGCCGCGCGCTGGCCCAACTGCTGCAGACACCGCCGGGCATCACGTCACGGCCACGCTCACCGAGGGCCGCCGAGCGACTCATGCGTCCGAGGAACACCTCCTCCTCCGCACGGATCAGGTCGTCCAAGGTCAACGCATTGACATTCGTCATGTCCGAACACTACCCCACCCCGGCCTCCGCCCGGCGGGGCCCCGATCCCGGAGTACTCTCGGGCGGATGGAACCGACACTGAGCCGCGACGACTACACGAGCGAGTCGGTCTGGCAGGCCGAGGTCGCCCGCATCTTCCACCGCGGCTGGTTCGTCGCCGCCCACGTGTCGCAACTCGCTCCCGGGAGTCGGCGCGTGGTCGACGTCGCCGGGGAGAGCGTGCTGCTCACCCGAGCACTCGATGGCGAGATCCATGCTCTCGCCAACACCTGCCGCCACCGCGGTGCCCGACTGTGCGAGACCCACGTCGACAGCACCCAGGGCTCGGTCATGTGCCCGTACCACGCCTGGACCTACGCCCTCGACGGACGGCTGATCGCCACCCCACACCTCGACGACGTCGACCACGCCGAGTACCCGCTCTGGCGTCACGCCGTCACGGTCTGGAACGGGATCATCTTCGTCAGCGTCGCCACGGACCCGCCGCCCTTCGACGAGTGGTTCGCCCGGTACGCCGCCGAGTTCGCGGCGTTCGAGCGCTACGACATCGGCGCCCTGCAGGTCGTCCACACCACGGAGTGCGACGTCGCCTCCAACTGGAAGATCGTGATCGAGAACTACCTCGAGTGCCTCCACTGCACGAGGGTCCACCCCGAACTCGTCGAGATCGCACCGCTCTACCGTTCCGGCAACGTCAACGACCCGAACCGGGTCGACGGCGGGATCACTCTCCGCGGCACGAACAGCTTCGCTCCGCACACCCTCGACATCCCGCTCGTCCCCGGCGTGGGCGACGACGAGACGTCGTACTACGGCGGCGTCGCCTTCCCGAACTCGTTCCTCGACATCACCGGGACGAGCGTCATCCTGTCGATCCTCCACCCCACGGGTCCGGGGCACACCCGGACGGAGACGATCTACCTCTTCAGTGCCGAAGCCGTCGCCACCGCCGGGTTCGACCCGACTCCCATCATCGAGTTCAGCGATCTCGTGGCCGCGCAGGACAACGTGGTCTGCGAGAAGGTGCAACTCGGTGTCGGGTCGGTCCGGTTCACGCACGGCGTCCTGAGCAGCAAGGACGCCGCCGTGGTCGAGTTCCTCGACATCTACCGCGGAGCGATCGCCTCGTCCTGAGCGGCGGGCGTCACCGGCGCCTCGTTCGCGAGGAACCGCACGCCTTCGACGTCGAACGACACCGTCACCTGGTCGCCCTCGGCGGGCGACGGCCGCGATCCATCGTTGGCGATGAGGGCCTCGACCCGGCGTCCGCCGACGGAGAGCACCAGGTGGGTCAGGGCACCGGCGAAGACCGATGCGTCGACGACACCCGGCAGTCCGTAACCACCCGCTGGTTCGACGCGCACCCGTTCCGGTCGGACGACGGCCGTGCATGCACCGACGATCCCCTCCGCACGGCTCGCCACGGCGAGTCCGTGGACCGTGGCCCCGCTCGCCGTCACCTCGGCTGGCAACAGGTTGGCCACCCCGAGGAAGTCGGCCACGTAGCCGGTGGCCGGCGACTCGTACACCTCGCGGGGAGTGCCCACCTGCTCGAGCCGACCCTTGTTCATGACGGCGAGGCGATCGCTCATGGTGAGCGCCTCCTCCTGGTCGTGGGTGACGTACACGAACGTGATGCCGACCTCACGGTGGAGGGCTCGCAACTCCCCTTGCAACGCCCGACGTAGTTGCGCGTCGAGCGCACCAAGCGGCTCGTCGAGCAGGAGCACACTCGGTCGCAGGACGAGCGAGCGGGCCAGGGCGACGCGCTGCTGCTGGCCGCCCGACAGCTGGTGCGGTCGCCGTGACTCGAACCCCTGCAACTGGACCAGTTCGAGGGCCTCCCCGACGCGCCGACGAGTCTCGGCCTTCGTGCAGTCGAGGAAGCGCAGGCCGAAGGCGACGTTGTCGGCGACCGACTTGTGCGGGAACAGGGCGTAACTCTGGAAGACGGTGTTGACCGGACGCTTCTCGGGGCGGACGCCACGCATCTCCTCGCCATCGATGCGCACCGACCCGTGGGTGATCTCCTCGAACCCGCCGATGAGCCGGAGCGTCGTCGTCTTGCCGCAGCCGGACGGACCGAGCAGCGAGAAGAACTCCCCGGCCTCGATCACGAGATCGAGGTCGCGCAGGACCTGATTGTCGCCGTACCACTTCGACAGCCCGCCGAGCTCGATTCGACCGCCGTGTCGCGTCTCTGCCACGCCTTCCCCCTCTCGGCGGCACAGTAGCGGACTACGGTCGCACCCATGGAGAGTCACGACATCGAGTACGACCTCGACGGGGTCCGGTACGTCGGCCACATGGCCACCCCTGATGGCGACGGGCCGAGGCCTGCCGTCCTCGTGTGCCACGAGGGCCCCGGCATGACCGAGCACGCCCGACACCGCGCCCGGCGACTCGCTCGCGAGCTCGGCTACATCGCCTTCGCCCTCGACTACTGGGGAGGCGGCGAGCCGCTCCCGGCTGCCGACGTCCCCGAGCGGCTCGGGTGGATCATGGGCAACCAGCCCGAGACCCGCCGACGCGCTCGTGCGGGGCTCGACATCCTTCTCGCCCATCCGCGGGCCGACCGCTCACGTGTCGGGGCGATGGGCTATTGCTTCGGAGGCACGATGTCGCTCGAACTCGGTCGCGACGGAGCCCCCGTGCACGCCATCGTCGGATTCCACAGTGGGCTCGCCAACGCGACTCCCGCCGACGCAGCGAACATCTCGGGCAAGGTGCTGGTGTGTCTCGGCGTCGACGACCCGATCATCCCCCTCGCCCAGCGCGCCGCGTTCGAGCAGGAGATGAACGACGCGGGCGTCGACTGGCAGATGCACCTCTATTCAGGGGCAGGCCACTCGTTCACGAACAAGAACGCCGACGGCACACGCCGCGGATTCGAGTACCACGAGCAGAGCGACCTCCGCTCGTGGCGCGCCATGAGCGACTTCTTCCTCGAGGTGTTCGGACCGGCCCAGGTCACTCGCTGACGCCCTTCGGGGCGCGCTGGTTCATGAAGCCGAACATGTAGCCCGCCACGCGGCGCATCTGGATCTCCTCGGCGCCCTCGGTGATCCGGTAGCGGCGGTGGTGGCGGTAGATGTGCTCGAAGGGCTTGTGGCGCGAGTAGCCGAGACCACCGTGCACCTGCATCGCCTGGTCGGCGGCCTCGCAGCACAGCCGGTTCGCCCAGTAGTTGCACATGCTGACCTTGTCGCTCTGGCTGAACGCCCCGTCGCGGTCCATCAACCACGCGGTCTTGTGAATCAGGGCCCGGAGCATCTCGCACTGCGTCTGCAGTTCGACGAGCGGGAACTGGATGCCCTGGTTGCTGGCGAGCGGCTTGCCGAACGGCTTGCGCTCGCGGGCATAGGCCACGGCCTCGTCGATACAGAACTGTGCGGCCCCGAGCGACGATGCCGCC
>JBEBDM010000310.1:0-5058 GCA_041156905.1 Actinomycetota bacterium
TTGGCGAGAGGGGCATAGATCTCGAGGGTCTCGTGGGCGATGCGCTGCTGCTTCTCGCTCGACATCGCGGCGATCGTGCGCATGTTGTGGAGACGGTCGGCGAGCTTGATGATCAGGACCCGCAGGTCGCGGGCCATGGCCACGAGCATCTTGCGCATCGTGGCGGCCTGCTGGGCCTCCTTGGAGTCGAACTGCAGACGCTCGAGCTTGGTGACGCCGTCGACGATCGCGGCGACCTCCGCCCCGAATGACGCCTCGACGTCGGCAAGGGTGATCTCGGTGTCCTCCACCGCATCGTGAAGCAGCGCAGCGGCGAGCGAGATCTCGTCGAGACCGAGCTCGGCGACGATCTTGGCAACAGCGAGCGGGTGGTTGATGTAGCTCTCGCCGCTGCTGCGCGACTGGAACCGGTGCGCCTCGCGGGCCGTCTCGTAGGCACGGTTGATGAGACCCACGGGCGCCTTGGGATGGTGCCGCCGGTACGCCGTGAGCAGGGGCGTGAGCTCCTCGGCCGTCGCATTCTGGTGGCGACGCCACGGCAGAACCCGATCGACCACCGCCATCAGTAGACCGCCAGGCTCTCCACCCGCTGGCCGCCGAGCTTCTCGCGGCCACCGAGTCCGCCGATCTCGATCAGGAAGCCGAGTCCGGCGATCTCGCCGCCCAGAGTCTCGACCAGCTTGCAGGTCGCTTCCGCCGTCCCGCCCGTGGCCAGCACGTCGTCGATCACGAGGACCCGCTCACCGGGCCGGATCGCGTCGCGGTGCATCTCGAGCTTGTCTCGCCCGTACTCGAGCCCGTACTCCTCGCGCACCACGGCCCACGGCAGCTTGCCCGACTTGCGGACCGGGATGAACCCCGCACCGAGCCGGTAGGCGACAGGAGCAGCGACGATGAAGCCCCTGGCCTCCATGCCGAGGACCCGGCTCACGCCGACGTCGGCGAAGCGTTCGACGAGCTCGTCGATCGCACGGGCGAAGCCGTCACCGTCGCCGAGCAACGGCGTGATGTCGCGGAACGTGACACCCGCCTGCGGGTAGTCGGCGATGTCGCGGACGAGTCGGGTCAGCCAGTGACCGTTGGGTGCCATGGACGCAGGGTACCCGAGGCGATCAGACGCGGCGCTTCTTCTTCCGCGGCCGCGGCTCGTGAGTCAGGCCCTCCTGCTTCGGCGCAGGACGATCCACCTCACCGGATCGCTGACGCGAGGGGTCACGGCGGACCGACGGGGTGCCCCCGAGGACGAGACGCTCGAGTTCGGCACCCGTGGCGTGACGGCCCATCAGCGGCTTGAAGCGGGGCTCACGCTCGCGGAGAAGGGTCACGATCGGGGCGGCCACGAAGATCGAGGAGTACGAACCGGTCAGGAGGCCGACGAGCAGGGCAAGGGCGAAGTCGCTGAGCGTGCTGGCACCCATCACGCCAGCGCCGAGCACCAGCAGCGAGAGCACCGGGAGCACGGCGGCGAGGCTCGTGTTGAGCGAGCGCATCAGCACCTGGTTCATCGAGACGTTGATGATGTCGGCGTACGGCATCCGGCTGCCGTGGTAGCGCTCCTGGTTCTCGGTCACCTTGTCGAACACGACGATCGTGTCGTAGAGCGAGAACCCGAGGATGGTGAGGAAGGCGACCACCGTGGCCGGGGTGACCTCGAAACCGAACAGCGAATAGAGGCCGACGCTGAGAAGGACGTCGTGGAGCATCGCGCCGATGGCGGCGAGCGCCATCTGCCACTGCAGACGCCACGAGATGAACATCGCCACCAGGACGAGGAAGATCACCAGGGCGCGCAACGCCTTGCTCGTGATGCTCTTGCCCCAGGTGGAGCTCACCGAGGTCGTGGCGACGTCCTCCGCCGACGCACCCACTTCCGTGGCGAACGCCTTCTGCACGGTCTGCCGAACCTCGTCGGGCTGGTCGCCGACCTGGACCGAGACGGTGCGCCCGGCCTCGGCCGAGCTGAGGATCTGGACACGGGCAGAGGCACCGTCGATGTCGTTCTCGTCGAGGATCGCTCGCGCCCTCTCCTCGGTGAGGGTCTCACTGGGCACGTCCCAGACCACGCCACCCTTGAACTCGAGGCTCAGGTTGAGACCGCCGAACAGCAGCGTCAGGAGGCTCACCACCAGCAGGACACCCGAGAGGCCGAGGCCGATGAAGCGCCGACCGTGGAAGTCGATGGACGTCTCGCCGCGGTACAGGCGGCCGCCGGCGCCGCGCCGGGTGCGAACCGGAACGTCGTCGGTCGGGGTCTCGTCGATCACGTCGCTCATGCCGCACCTCCTGCGGGGGCCGAGGAGACCTCGATGCCCATGACCTTGCGCTTCTCCATCCACTTCGTGCGGGCGAGGAGCAGCACCATCGGTCGGGTGAAGAAGTACGACACGAGCAGGTCGCACGCCGTCGACAGACCGAGGAAGAAGGCGAAGCCGCGAACGGCTCCGACGGTGAGGTACCACAGCACGAGGGCACCGATCAGCGACACGAGGTCGGCGATCACGATGGTGCGCCACGCTCCCTGGAACCCACGCTGGGCCGAGTTGCGCAGGCTGCGGCCCGAGCGGACCTCGTCCTTGAGCCGCTCGAAGAACACGACGTACGAGTCGACCGTCACGCCCACCGACACGATGATGCCGGCGATACCCGACAGTGACAGGGCGAGACCGTTCGTGCGCGAGAGCAACGAGACGACGCTCCACAGCAGGGAGCCCGAGACGGTGAGTCCGAGGGCCACGATGAGCCCGAGCGTGCGGTAGTAGAAGGCCATGAAGACCAGGACGAGCAGCACGCCGACGAGTCCAGAGACCCAGGCGGCCTTCAGCGAGTCGCGTCCGAGGCTCGGCGACACGTTCTGCACCGACTGCAGCTGGAGTGCCACCGGCAACGAGCCGCTGTTGATCACCCGGGCGAGCTGTTGCGCCTCGTCCTGCGTGAACGCGCCGCTGATCTGCACGCTTCCGTTGAAGCTCGGCTCGTTGACGCTGGCCACCGACTGGAGGCTGCCGTCGAGCTCGATGGAGAGCTGGCCGGTCGGGCAGGTGGTGTCCTTGTAGTAGCACTGCGACGCGAGCGAGTTCCAGATGTCGTTGCCGGCCGCACCGTCGCGGAGGTCGACGACGACACCCCAGCCACCGTTGATGACGGTCGCCGTGGCGTTGTCCTGGAAGACCTCACCGCTCCCCTGCGCAGGGCCGACGTAGCAGTACTGCGGCGGGTTGGCGCCGAAGGTCGGGAGGAACTGGGCGGTGGTCGGGTCGCTGACGGTGATCGGCAGACCGTTCTCGTCGAGCGGGACCGACGATGTCGGTCCGATCACGACGGTCGTGTCGGGAATGCTGCCCGTGTCGGCGGTCGTCGTCTCGGGCGCCGCGGTCGTCGTCTCCGGGGCCGGCGAGACCACCATCGGGACCGTGGTCTCCGTGGCGGAGATCGGCATGATCCCAGCGGTTGTCTCAGTGGCGGCGGCCATGTTGTCGGCGCTCACCGGGCGAGCCGGGCCAGCGCCCGCCGTCGTCTCGGTGGCCCCGGTCGTCTGCGGTTCGGCGACGGTCGTCTCCGTGGCAGGCCCGGTGGTCTCGGCACCCACACCCGTGGTGTCGGACGCCACCGTGGTCCCGGTCTCGAGGGCGCTCAGGTCGATGGTCTGGCACTCCGCCAGAACCGGGCGCAGGTACACCTGACCGGTCACCTGGACGAGGTCGACGGCCTGCTGCTGGTTCTTCACACCCGGCAGGTTCACCACGATGGTGTTGCCCTGACGGAGGATCTCGGGCTCGGCGACACCGAGGCTGTCGACACGCTCGCGGATCTTCTCCACGGCGAGGTCGAGGCTGGCATCGCTGTAGGTGGTGCCGGCCTTGGGTTCCTGGGTCACCGAGATCCCACCCTGTAGGTCGAGACCGAGGGCGGGACGGGTCCCGGTGACGAGTGTGCCGATGAGCAGGCCGTAGGCGATGACGAAGAGGCCGACCAGCGTGACGACGAGGCGCTTGCGCATGGAACTCAGTCGTCGCTGCCGGCCGACTCGGCCTCAGGAGCAGCCGGAGCGGCAGTGTCGGTCGAGACCTTGCGGGCCAGCGCAGCGCGGCTGATGCGGATCTGCACGTCGTTGTCGACCTCGAGCCAGGCGATGTCGCCCTCGAGGGCGGTCACGAAGCCGTAGATGCCGGCAGTGGTGATCGCCTCGTCGCCGACCTCGATCGCACGGGCCTCAGCCATCGCCTGGCGCTGGCGCTTGCGCTGCGGGCGGATCAGCAGGAAGTACATGACCAGGCCGATGACGGCGAAGATGCCCAGCTGGGCGATGGCGGCGCCGCCTCCGCTGTTGGTGGCCTCACTGGCCGACGCGACGAATCGAGCGATGTTCATGGGGTGCAGGGCCCTCTGTTCACGTGGGAGGGAGACGCCCTCCGGACCGAGGAGCGAGTCTAGACGGGCCTATCCCCACACCGTCAGCACTTCACGCCGCAGCGCGTCGAAGGTGCCGGCAGCGATCGCGGCCTTCATCCTCCCCATGAGTTGCAGCGTCCAGGCGATGTTGTGCAGGCTCACGAGCCGGGCGGCCGTGGGCTCACCCACCTGGAAAAGGTGCCGGACGTACCCCCGGCTGTGGCGGGTGCAGACCTCGCACCCGCACCGCGCGTCGATCGGCTCGTCACTCAGGGCCCACTTGGCGTTCTTGACGTGCAGCTTCCCCTCGTGGGTGAGGGCGGTCCCGTGACGGCCGATCCGGGTCTGCATCACGCAGTCGAACTGGTCGACACCGAGCGCCACCGCCTCGACGAGGCTCGCCGGGTCGCCGACACCCATCAGGTAGCGGGGCCGGTCTGTGGGGATGTGCTCCATCGCCGCGGCGAGCGCAGGGATCATCTCCTCGCGGGTCTCCCCCACGCTGAGGCCACCGATGCCGTAGCCGTCGAACCCGATCTCCACGGTCCGCTGGGCGCTCTCGGCGCGCATCGACTCGCTGATCCCACCCTGGACGATGCCGAAGAGCGCCTGGTCCTCACGGGTGTGAGCCGCCTTCGCCCGGGCCGCCCACGCCGTGGTGCGCTCGAG
>JBEBDM010000311.1:0-5454 GCA_041156905.1 Actinomycetota bacterium
GGTTTCCTCGACGACTTCATCAAGGTCCGCAAGCGCCACAACCGCGGCATCTTCTGGAAGAAGAAGTCGTACATCACGCTCGGCATGTCGATCCTGCTGGCGTGGTGGCTCGTGGCCGAGACGGGCGTGGCCGAGACGATCTCGCTCACCCGCGCCACCTGGCCGGGCTGGGAAGTGCCGTGGCCGGTCTTCGTCGTGTTCGCCGGCGTGATGATCTGGAGCACGAGCAACGCCGTGAACGTCACCGATGGCCTCGACGGCCTTGCCGGCGGCTCGGCGATGCTCGGCTTCCTCGCCTTCACGATCATCGCCTACTGGGCGTTCCGTAACCCCGACGTCTACGGGGCTGTCGTCAACCCTCTCGACCTTGCGGTGTTCGCGGCTGCGTTCGCGGGCGCCTGTGGCGGATTCCTCTGGTACAACGCCGCACCGGCGCGGATCTTCATGGGCGACGTCGGTGCACTCGCGCTCGGTACGGCGCTCGCGCTGCTGGCAATCACTGCCGACGTGCAGCTGCTCCTCATCCTGATCTGCGGCATCAACGTGATCGAGGCCGGTTCGGTGGCGATCCAGATGGGCGTGTTCAAGGCATCGGGCCGCACGCGCCGCCTGTTCCGCATGTCGCCGATCCACCACCACTTCGAGCTGGTCGGCTGGCCCGAGACCACCGTCATCATCCGCTTCTGGCTCATCGCCGGCATCTGCGTGGCCATCGCCCTGTCGATCTTCATCGGCGACTTCACCCACCTGACCGACAACCTCTGAGCATCACCACGTCGTCCCCATGAGCACACCCTCCCGTCGCACCGCACTCGTCCACGGCCTCGCCGTGACGGGCGCTGCTGTCGCCCGGCAGCTGCTGGCGCGTGGGTGGGACGTGGTGGTCAGCGACGATCGCGGCGACGATGCGACCAAGGAGCGCGCGGCCTCGCTCGGTCTGCCACTCGTGGTCGCGCCCGACGCCGATCGCGTTCGCTCACTGGTGGAGAACAGCGACATGGTGTGCCCCGCTCCCGGGGTTCCCGAGTCGCACGTCGTGTGCCAGTCGGCGCTCGCGGCCGGTGTCCCCCTGCGAACCGAGATCGATCTTGCCTACGAGTGGGAGCAGGAGCGCCCTGGTGGTGCACGCCCCATGCTCGGTGTCACCGGTACCGACGGGAAGACGACGACGACCCTTCTCACCGCGCACCTGCTCGGGGCTGCGGGCATCCGAGCAGCAGCAGTGGGCAACACCGAGACACCCGTGCTCGACGTGCTCGACGACGACTCTGTCGATGCCTTCGTCGTCGAATGCAGCAGTTTCCGTCTGCACTGGACGGAGCACTTCCGGTGTGAGTCGTCGGTGTGGCTGAACCTCGCTCCCGACCACCAGAACTGGCACGTGTCGATGGAGTCGTACGAGGGTGCCAAGGCCCGGATGTGGGCGCACCTGCGCGACGGCGACGTGGCGATCGGGCACGCCGCGGATCCTGTCGTGATGCGCAACCTCCGGAAGGTCGAGGCGGCCGGTCGTGCGGTACGGACGTTCGGGGCCGAGGCGGCCGACTATCGACGCGACGGCGACTGGCTCGTCGGGCCGCAGGGGCGTCTCGCCGCGGTGGCCGACCTGCCGCGCTCGCTGCCGCACGACGTGACCAACTCGCTCGCCGCGCTCGCCGTGTGCCTCGAGGCCCGCTTCCCCGGTCTCGACGCCGAGTCGTTGGCCCGTGGTCTCTCGACGTTCCGCCATCCGCCACACCGCATCGAACCGGTGGGCGAGGTCGACGGTGTGCGCTGGTTCA
Source organism: Actinomycetota bacterium (assembly GCA_041156905.1). Classification (GTDB taxonomy): domain Bacteria; phylum Actinomycetota; class Acidimicrobiia; order Acidimicrobiales; family Ilumatobacteraceae; genus UBA668. The sequence continues at coordinate 1,782 of JBEBDM010000311.1, forward strand.
ACGACTCGAAGGCGACGAGTCCGCACGCGGCCCTCACCGCGATCCGCGGCTTCGAGAACATCGTCCTGCTCGCCGGTGGTCGCAACAAGGGGCTCGACCTCGCCTCGTTGGCGACCGAGTCGGCGCGCATCCGGGCCGTCGTGTGCCTCGGCGAATCGGCCGCCGAACTGGTTGCCGCGTTCGAGGGCGTGTGCCCGACGGTGACCGCCAGTTCGATGGACGACGCGGTCGACGCGGCGCGCTCGCTGGCGACGCCGGGTGACGTGGTCCTCCTCTCGCCGGCCTGCGCGAGCTTTGATTGGTATCCGACAGGTGGGTACCCCGCCCGCGGCGAGCACTTCACGCGTCTCGTTCGTTCCCTCCAGCCCCGTCCGTCGATCGAGCAAGGAACCCCCGCATGAGCACGACCACGGTGATCGGCGACCGCCGCAGGGTGGCCACCGACCGGGCGCAGTCGATGCGCCGCCATCCGACGAACCGCGAGACCGCCGCCCCGGCGACCCCGCCGCCGATCTCGTTCTACGTGATCTTCGCGGTGATCACGGTGCTGACCCTCCTCGGCCTCGTGATGGTGCTCTCGGCCACGTCGGTCAGCCAGTTCCACAAGGGCAACTCGCCGTGGCGCATCTTCGGGTTCCAGGCCCTGTTCGCGATCGCCGGGTTCTTCGGCCTCGCCGTGATCCTCGGCCAGCCTCTCCGTCGCATCCGTCGTCTGACGCGGATCGCTTTCCTCGTCTCGCTCGTCATGATGGTGCTGCCCTTCGTCCCGAGCCTCGGGATGTCGGTCGACGGCGCCCGGGCGTGGATCAAGTTCGGCGACCTCACCTTCCAGCCGAGCGAGCTGCTCAAGCTGACCCTGCTCCTGCAGGCGGCCGACCTGCTGACCCGTCGTCACCAGTACATGCACGATCCGCGTCGGACACTGTTCCCGGTGCTCGGACTCGGCGTGGTGGCCGCAGGGATGAGTCTCGGACAGGGCGACCTCGGTTCGGCGATCGTGATCGCCGCGATCGTGTTCGTCATGGCCTTCCTCGCCGGTGCACCGCTGCTGCCGATGATGGCGTCCGGAGCGGTGGGCATGCTCGGAGTGGTGGCTCTGGCGATGGCGAGCCCCCGACGCGCCGATCGCTTCACCGCCTTCCTCGACATCGCCGCGCACAAGGACTCGTTGAGCTTCCAGACCTGGCAGGCGATGATCGCCATGGCGCAGGGCGGACTCACCGGCTCGGGAGTCGGACGTGGCGAGAACAAACTCGGCGAGTTCCTGCCGCTCGCTCACAGCGACTTCATCTTCGCCGTCGTGGCCGAGGAGCTCGGGATGTTCGGCGTGGTCGCCGTACTCGGTGGATTCACCGTGCTCGCCTACGCGGGTGTGCAGGTCGCGCTTGCCTCGCACGACCGTTTCCATCAGCTCGTGGCCGGTGGGATCGTGGCGTGGTTCGTGGTGCAGGCGCTGATCAACGTCGGCGGCGTGACCGGTCTCCTGCCCGTCACCGGCCTGACGCTCCCGTTCATCTCGGCGGGTGGTAGCTCGCTGCTCGTCAGCCTCGTCGCTGCCGGCCTGCTGCTCAACGTGGCGCGCAACGTCCGATGACCGGGACGGGGTGCCTGGCGGTGGTGACCGGAGGCGGGACCTCCGGCCACGTGCTGCCGGCACTCGCCATCGTGGAGGCACTCGTCGAGGCGGGCATCCCGCTCGAGCGCATGTACTACGTCGGGACCGTGCGCGGTGTCGAGACCAGGCTGGTCCCGCCGACGGGGCTCGCCCACGACTTCCTCGACGTCAGCGGTCTGCAGCGCAACCTGTCGCGCCGGAACCTCGCGCTCCCGCTCCGGTTGCTGCGGTCGGTCCGCGCGGCGGGTCGGATCCTCGACACGCTCCAGCCGCGTGTCGTCGTCAACGTCGGTGGCTATGCGAGCTTCCCCGCCACGTGGGCAGCCCGTCGGCGCAGGATCCCCTACGTGATCGTGTCCTACGACAGCCGACCCGGGCTCGTGTCGCGTCTGCTCGCGCCGAAGGCCGCGGCGTGTGCCGTGGCGTTCCCCGGGTCGTCGCTGCCGCACGCGGAGTTGACGGGTGCGCCGGTACGACGCTCCGTGGCTCGGCTCGACCGGACCGCTGCACGCGCGCCAGCGCGTGTCGAGCTCGGGCTTCCTGCCGACAGGTTCGTGGTCGGCGTGGTCGGCGGCTCCCTCGGGGCCGGCGCGGTCAACTCGGTCGTCGGCGACGTGGTCGAGTCCCTGTCCGGGCAGTCCGACCTCGCCGTGTACCACGTGGTCGGTGAGCGCAACCTCTCGACCGCTGCCACCCCTCGTGACGGCTCGGAGGGCATCCTGTACGCCGTGAAGGGCTACGAGGATCGCATCGACTCGCTGTACGCGGCGGCCGACCTCATGGTCACGCGGGCCGGTGCGGGCACCATCGCCGAACTCGCGGCGTGCGGAGCCCCGTCGATCGTCGTTCCCTGGCCCGATGCCGCCGAGAACCACCAGGTCGGCAATGCCCGTCTGCTCGCCGACCCGGGTGGGGCCGTGATGATCGAACAGCACGACCTGACCGCCGATCGGCTCGTCGCGGAGATCGACCGTCTCCGGTCCGACCCGGCAGCACTTGCCGCGCTGTCGACGGCTGCCTACGCGGCCGGCGCCACGCACCGCGGGAGCGCACTGGTCGATCTCGTGCTACGTGTTTCGGGGGAGTCCGCGGCATGACGCCTCCCGAGGCGCCCCTCGACCTGTCCGTTCCCCGGCGACTCCACGTCGTCGGTGCCGGCGGACCCGGGATGAGCGCGATCGCGATCGTCCTCGCCGAGATGGGTCACGACGTGTCGGGGAGCGACATCCGCGAGCGCAGCGTGCTCGACCGGGTACGTGCATCGGGGGTCCGGGTCAGCGTTCCGCACGACCGCTCCCTGGTCCACGACCGCGACGCGATCACGTACTCGACGGCGATCCCGGAGAGGAACATCGAACTCGACGAGGCGCGCTCGCGCGGCGTGATGGCCCTTCGCAGGGCCGGGATGCTGGCGTCGATCTGCGCGTCGGCGCGTTCGCTCGGTGTCGCCGGTACCCACGGCAAGACCACCACCACGTCGATGTTGATGCTGATGCTCGCCGAGGCCGGGATGCGGCCGAGTTTCGTGATCGGTGGGGACGTGGCCGACATGGGGACCGGAGCCCAGTGGACCGGTGGTGAGTGGCTCGTGGTCGAGGCCGACGAGAGCGACGGAACCCACCTGGAACTGCCGCTCCACGGCACCGTACTGACCAACGTCGACGTCGATCACCTCGATCACTACGGCTCGGTGGAGGCGATCGTCGAGGGCTTCGAGCGGTACCTCTCGCAGATCCCCGGACCCCGGGTCGTCTGCGCCGACGACCTGCGCTGCGCCGCGCTCGCGCGCTCGACCGGCTCGCTGACCTACGGCACCTCGCCCGACGCCGACTACCGCGCCGTCGACCTCGTCGCCACCGACGGGTCGTACCGATTCGCGGTCGAGCACCGCGGAGTGCGGATGGGGGAGGTGGTGCTCCCGTTGCGTGGAGTGCACAACGTGCGTAACGCCACCGGTGCGCTGGCGCTGGCCTGCGAGATCGGCGTCCCCTTCGCTGCGGCTGCCTCGGCGCTGGCGCGCTTCGGTGGGGTTGCCCGCCGTTTCGACATCCGGGGCAC
>JBEBDM010000312.1:0-2635 GCA_041156905.1 Actinomycetota bacterium
CCTCGTCGGCCGCACCCACCGCGGGGAGTCGCAGGGCCGCGCCCATCTCGGCGACGCGTCGACGAACGATCGCGACCTCCTCCTCGATGTCGTCGGGCAGTGGCAGGACCACCGTGTTGAAACGACGCCGGAGCGCTGCCGAGAGATCGTTGACGCCGCGGTCGCGGTCGTTGGCCGTGGCGATCAGGTTGAAACCTGCGACCGCCTGGACCTCACCCGCGAGTTCGGGGACGGGCAGCGTCTTCTCGCTGAGCACCGTGACCAGTGCGTCCTGCACGTCGCTCGGGAGACGGGTCAGTTCCTCCACGCGCACGATCGAGCCGCGCTGCATCGCCCGGTAGACAGGACTCGGTACCAGCGCGGCCTCCGACGGGCCCTCGGCCAGGAGACGTGCATAGTTCCAGCCGTAGCGGAGGTGGTCCTCCGAGGTCCCGGCGGTGCCCTGCACGAGCAGGGTCGAGTCGCCGCTGATGGCCGCGGCGAGGTGCTCGCTCAGCCAGGTCTTGGCGGTACCCGGCACGCCGAGGAGCAGGAGCGCCCGGTCGGTGGCCAGCGTGGCCACCGCCATCTCCACCAGACGTCGACGGCCGACGTACTTCGGTGTCACCACCGTCCCGTCGGGGAGGGTCGCGCCGAGCACGTACGTGACCACCGACCACGGCGACAGGTGCCAGCGCGTGGGCACCTCACGACCCTCCTTACGGTCGAGGGCCGCGAGGGCGGCGAGTTCGTGTGCGTACTGGACCTCGGCATGTGGGCGCAGGACATCGGGTGTCGTGGTCATTCGGAGGTGCCTTCCTCGGGTTCGGTGGAGAGTGTGTCGGACGGGAGCGAGCGCAGCAGAGCGAGACGCAGCCCGGCGAGGTCGCGGACGGCGGGAGCGAGCCCGACCGAGATCGGCTCACCGCGTCGCGGCTCGAGCGCGTCGAGGAGCGCTACGAGACCACTCGGCGAGAGCGAACGGACGGCGTTGGCCACGACGATGCGGTCGGCGAACACGGCGGTGGTCACCAGTCGGAGCAACGGCCGCGGGTCGGCGGTGTCGCCGTCGACGGCCGCCACGGCCAGGGCGAGCTCGGGCGTGACGGCGAGCGGGGCGAGCGCACAGAGGTCGGCACCCGACGGCACCCGACCACGGCACGCCAGGCCCGGCGAGAGCCCGACCAGCCAGTCGGCGAGTGGGCCCGCCGCTGCGCGGACACGTGCGTGGGCGACGGGCGACCCTCGCCAGCGATGCAGCATCGGCGGGACGAGGTCGGGTGCGAGGCGTTGTCCCGCACCGAGGACCCGCACGACGAACTCCTCGTCGAGACCGGGCCAGTCGGCGAGGATCCGGTGCCACAGGCGCACGACATCGGCGCTGATCTCGCTCCGGTGGTCGGTCGCCCCGAGCACGAGTGGGTCGACCGACGCCAACGGTCGCACCCCCGCACGACGGGCGATGGTCCCGGCAGCCAGCAGCCGCACGGCCCTGCGAGCCGGATCGACATCGCCGCGCGAGGGCACTGGCCGGTGCGACTCGGCGTCGAGCACGACATCGCGCACGCCCACGACCGTCGGGTCGCCGGCCGCGGGGTGCGCAGGAACGGTTCGGCGCTCGGTCCCGAGCAGGGCAGCCGTCGAGACGTCGTGCCAGTACGTCGACCAGTCGGTCATCGTGAGGCCATCCCTGCTCCGGAGCGGGCCGTCGTCGGTCCGATGTCGACCACCCGGTCAGGGAGGTGCACGGCGAGCGGCACGATGCCGAGCGATGTCCACTCCGCCGTGAGGTCGACTGCTCCGTCGCTCGCGCAGGCGAGCAGTACTCCGACGCCAGAGACCCGCACGGCGTCAGGAGCGAGGGGGAGGCTCCCGGTCGCGTCGGTGAGGCACCACCGACCCTCCACCTTCCCGACGGCGGCTCGCACGTGGACGGGCACGCGCTCGACCCACGGCTCGGCGCAGACCGCCGCTCCGATCCCGCGACACGCGTCGTCGAGCGTGACACCCGGGAGTGGTGCAGCCGGTGTCGACACCGGGCCGTGCACCCTGCCGACCAGCGCCCTGCTCGCTCCCCTTCCCGGGTAGCGGTGCAGGTCGGCCGGCCAGCGGGTTCCCACCGGGTACGTGTCGTCGAGGCCACCATCGCTCGCGGCGAACGACAGGAGCACGGCCCATCGACCCGATGTGTCGCCACGCACCCAGGTGCGACGAACGTCGATGCGGTCCTCACGTCGGTCGCTGCGACCCATCACGACCCACTCGTCGGTCTCTGCCGGACTCGCCAGTACGTCGGCCTGCCGGACCTGCCAACCGAGAGCGATGTCGACCGCATCGCGAAGGTCGTCGTCGAGCACGTCGCGTTCGAGGCCCGCCGATGCGAGCAGGTGCCACGTCGCGATCTCGGCGAGCAGTTCGTCGTGCGCGTCGGGGGCCGACGAGAGCCGGACACGACGCACCCTGTTGGCGAGACCACCGAGCTGCGCATCGACCAGACGGGCCGACAGCGCCTCGAAGGTCGCCGGGGCGCGGTACTCCGGTCGGGCGAGCCCGGACCGGACGGCATCGTCGATCCAGCGCAACAACTCGTCGAGACCTCCCTGCATGCGCGCGACCCGCTCGGGGCGGAGGTGCTCCGGGCCCGTGCGAGGTGCTG